>JAPYSD010000323.1 GCA_029936705.1 Croceicoccus sp.
GCTTTTGCGTGCGGCTGCAGATGAATCGGAGGATGATGGAGTGAAGGGAAGCAACTGCCATAAGTTATCGGAACGATCACCTTTAGCAAAGGTATCTGCGAAAAGCGGTGAGCGGTGTCGCGATGTTGCAGATCCGCGAGCTTGCGAACAAGGAGACGTCGCACCTTCTTGCCGACGAGGAGAAGACGACAGAGGCGGCGGAGGATCTCGCGCGCTGGTGGATTTACGTGACCCTCGTGCGTCTCAATCCGGAAAATATGATGCCCCTACTTCCGGTTGGATTCTTGCACGGCGTTCACGGTCCTGATGTATCGATAGAGGATGGCAAGGCTGTGTTAGGTGAGACCTACATCCGCATAATCGACCCGGTCCAGGAGCGGCTGGAACTCAACATGACTGATGAGGAAATCGTGGCTGAGCACGGGCCGCGCCGTGTAAGGTGTCGGCTCTTTGCCAAGGCATAAAAGCGAAAGCATTTTCCTAGCCTTCCTCAAAATGAGAACGGCCCGCCCATCGGGGTGATGGTCGGGCCGAACCTCAGTATGGATGACGCGACCATTAGCTATCCTCAAGCTAGCCTAAAAGCCAGACGGCTTTGTTGCGCATATTGCAGACCGACTCTGACCATTGAGCCTTCCCATCATTTGACCGAAAATGCGCAGATGATCGCGCTCGCACGCCCAGTTTAGATTGCCCCCATGGACAGCATTAAATGGATGCACCGCCACAGCGGTTTACCCTCAGCGAAGAATTAAGCCGCAGGACCCGTCCCAGACTTCGGCAGGATCACTTCGACCCGGCGATTGCGTTGGCGGCCGTCCTCGTCGTCGGTGCCGTCCGGCTTGGCGTTCGGCGCGACCGGGCGCAATTCGCCGAGGCCGATCGTGCGCATGCGTGCCTGGTCAACACCCTTGCTCGCCAGATAGCCCTTGACTGCAGCAGCGCGCGCTTCCGAAAGGCGCTTGTTGTAGTCGTCGTCGCCTTTCGCGTCGGTGTGGCCCTCGACGCTGACCTCGCCTTCGCCCCCGGCCATGATAAGCTGTGCAAGCTGGTCCAGCGTCGGTTTCGCCTCCCCGCGAATGGTCGCCTCGTCGAAATCGAAGGTCACGTCGCCGGGCAGCGATACCACCGTGCCCCGCTCGGTTTCCACCGCGCCCAGGTCCAACTTCAGCTTTTCGATCGCGCGCAGGTCGCTAGTCGCGTTGTTGGCGGCGCCAAAGCTGCCTTCCGCGTTGGCAGCGGGTCCGAAGCGGGAAACCGGCAGGCCGCGCATGTTCGACAACGATGAGGTTTCGGGGACCGAAGCCATCCCCGCGCTGTCCAGTGGAAGCACGGCCTCGAACCGCGGACGCGCCGAATAGACATTGTCAGCCGTGTCGGTGGCATTGAGGACAAGGCTGACATTGTCCGATGGAGGCAACTTGCCTGCGAAGACCAGCGCGCCATCCATGACCTTCCCCGCCGGCACGGTCAGGTCGGTATTGGTCGGCGATTTCACCAGCAGCAATTTCTCGCCGCTATCGGTCAGCAGATAGCTGTTGTCCCCGAGGCCAGCCAGTTCGATGTCCCGCTCGCGCCCATTCATCACGCGGATATTGACCAGCGTATGGTCGCCGGATCGGCTGAACGACAGGACCTCGAGCACCACGCCCGCGGGATGTACCAGTTGAACCTCGATCGGGTCGCCCTCCCCGCTCGAAAGCGTGGCCAGCCCCCCGTCGCAGCCCGCGAGCACCAGCAGCGAAGCCGCGATCAGGCCCCGCTTCATCACTGCACCGCCCCGGTAGAGGTCGGCGTCAGCGGCAGATCGACGCGAAAGCCCGGCGTGGCGGTGTATTCGTTATCGGTCGAACTATTCTCGTTCAGGACCAATATGGCGGATTTAACATCCTGCAACCGGCCCAGGAATACGAGATCGCCTTCGAATGTCTGACCCGCAGGAACGGTCAGGCCCGTATTGGTCGGCGGCGGTGAGAGGTAGAGCTTCTCACCCGTGTCGAGCTGCAGATAACCGCTGCGATTATTGTTGAAACGGTTGAGATCGACGTCCTTGTCGCGGCCATTGATGACCCGCACGCCGACCGACGTATCCATGTCGCCCGACTGAACCGACGTTACCTGCAGCACCGTGCCATTGGGATGCGCGGCCTGCAGCGAGAGCGGCATTGCCTGCCCCCCGTTCACGCATTCGTGGCACCAGCGGTCGCCGTTTGCGTATCGGAGGCGGAAGCCTCTTCGTCCTCAGCGGTCGGCGCGGGCTGGCTGCATGCGGCAGTCAGCGACAGGATCGCCGCAAATGGAACGAATTTCAGGGAATTGAAAGCTTTGGACATGCTCGGCCTCTCTGCGCAAGGCATCGCGCGGCTGCGCGGACAGCGATGTCTAGCGCGATTTTCGCGCGCCGGGCAATCGCCGCCATGGGCAGCCGTTCAATCGCGTGAACGGGTCAGCTTTTCCGGGTACCGTCGGGATTCAGCATCACCGTTCGGCCAGTATCGGCGGACGCGTAGATCGCCTCGATCAGGCGCAGGTCGCGCAGGCCCATCTCGCCCGGTGTCCGGATCGGGGTGCCGTCGCGGACCGCCTCGGCGAAATGGTCGATCTGGCGCGCGAACTGCACGGTCGAATTCCCCGGCGTGAACTCCTGCCGGTCATTTCCCGTTTCCAGGACCATGTTATTGCCCGAATAATTGGTGGCGGGCTGCATCAGCAGCGCTCCGGTCCTCCCGCGCGCACTGACGGCGTTGAGGTTCGCGGCATCATAGGACGTGGCGAGCTGCGCAACCGCGCCCGAGGGGAAGCGCCACTGCGACGCGACATGCGCGAAGATTTCGGCAAAGCGCGGATCGCCCGAGGGCCGGAAGGTGGCCGCGGTGATGCTCTCCGGCATCTCGCCCGACAGGTAGAGTGCAGCCTGTAGACCGTAGATCCCGTAATCCTCCAGCGGGCCGCCGCCTGCCAGCGCGCGATTGACGCGCCAGTTCTCGCTGGGGCTGGTCGGGCCCATGCGATAGGATTGCTCGGTGCGGATCGTGCGCAGCTGGCCGGCGGCCTGCTGCTTCATCAGCTCCATCGCTTTCATATTGTACGGCTCGAAATGGCAGCGATAGGCGATCATCAGCTTGCGGTTGGCCCGCTGGCTGGCCGCGATCATCCGCTCGCACTCCGCGCTGGAAAGCGCCATCGGCTTTTCGCAGAGCACGTGCTTGCCGGCGGCGAAGGCGCGTTCCGTCCAGTCGGCATGCAGACCGCTGGGCAGTGCGATATACACCGCCTCGATATCCGGGTTCGAGGCAATCTCGTCGAATTCGTCATAGGAGTAGCGCGATTTGGTCGGCACACCATAAGCATCGCCCACCCGCTTCAGCTTGTCGGGATTGCCGGATACCAGCCCCGCGACATGCGCGCGCTTGGCCTGGTCGAAACGCGGCATCATCTGGTTCAGAGCAAAGCCGCCCAGGCCGATGACGGCGACGCCTACGCTGTCCGACCGGCCAGGGCTCGGCGGGGTTTCGGGCAGATCGACCCCGTCGGGCATAGGCTGCCCCTCGACGATGGGTCCGCCGGCTTGGCCCAGGGCAGCGCGACCGGACAGCATCACGGCCGCTGCCGCCGCACCGCCGCCGATCTCCATCAGGCGGCGCCTGCTGATCCAGTTTCCGGTCATCGATTGTACTCCGATCTGCGCATGATGATATGCTGCCAACGCGTATCCAGACCGCGCCCGATCCGGCCATGCTGACCAATCGCCGCGAGTATGGCAACCGAATTGGCGGTTACTCATGCCAGTCCGCTTCTCACGGCGACCGCATCATTGCCGAACGGTCGGAACCTTCGCCGCGCGTTCCGGTTGGATCGGATTGGACCTTCTTAATTCTGCGAGACCGCCTGATGGCGACCGAGACGCTGATCACCGACCTGCAAAGCCAGCCGATCGGGCATGCGGGTGCAAATACCCGCGCGCTTCGGGTCGCGGTGATCGGGCATATTCGCTTTGCCGTCGCCGAGCCGTTCCAGGGCGGGATGGAGGCGCATTGTGCATCCCTGTGCCGCGGATTGGCACACGCGGGCCACGATGTGGCCCTGTTTGCGGCAGGGGGAAGCCATGCCGTGGACCGTCATGTGGCCATTTGCGGCCGTCCGTACGAGGATGTGCTGCCCTGGGCCGAATGGCGCGGTACGCCGCAGCTGGAAGATTACCAGCGTGAGGCTTTCGAACGGGCGTGGCAGCAGGTGCTGCACGGCGGGTTCGATGTCGTTCACAACAACACACTGTTTCCCGACCTGATCGACTGGGCCGCGCGTGACGGTGTGCCGATGGTAACGTCGCAGCACGTTCCGCCGTTCGGCAGGATGCGCGATGCGGTGGTGCGGGCGGCGGGCGATCCGCTGCGGCCGGTCACCGTCACCTCCTCCAGCCAGATGCCGCTGTGGTTCGACCGGCCGGTCAGCAACATGCACGTGGTGCATAACGGCATCGATACCGGCCAGTGGCAGCCCGCAGCCGATCGCAGCGCGGACGGTGCCTATTTCTGGTCGGGTCGCATCACGCCCAACAAGGGCACGGCCCTCGCCCTGCAGGCGGCGCACCGGGCGGATGTCGCCATCGATCTGGCCGGCACGATCGAGGACGAGATCTATTTCGCGCGCGAGGTCGAGCCGCTGGTGGACGAACGCCGCCGCTATGTCGGGCATTTGTCGGGCGAACGGCTGCGGCGAACCGTGGCGCTGGCCCGCGCGCTTGTCGTGACGCCCGCGTGGGACGAACCCTTTGGCCTTGTCGCGGCGGAGGCATTGGCGTGCGACGTGCCGGTGATCGCGTTCGACCGCGGCGCGCTGCGCGAGGTGGTCGGCC
>JAPYSD010000324.1 GCA_029936705.1 Croceicoccus sp.
GTCCAAGGGGCCAACAGGGTCTAGTCCGCTACCCGCCGCACCGGCAGGGGCACCGCGCAAACGTCGGTGTCGCCCGCCGTCGTGGTATAGAACGCGTTGGTCCCGGCGGCGAACACATCGGCCATGCGCGCAAAGCTGTCGCTGTCGGTCGAGAGATATTCGAACCGCGGCGCATCCGCCATTTCGCTGGCCAGCCGGACGGACACGATCGGCGTGCGGTCGGACTTGTCCGCATAGGTGTTCATCCGCGCATGCCCGCGCGGCAGGGCTGAGAAATACTCCATCCCCTCGATCACGCGCCCGACCAGAGCCAGGTTGCGGTCCAGCCTGCGCGGTGCGTGGCCGATGATGGCGTAAAGCTCGCTGCCGCTGCCGGTATCGGGCGCCTCGTTACGGCCGACGCCGACCATGCCATAGCAATGGATCGGCCAGATGCTGCCCTCGTCCCACGCGACGGGCCACCCCTCGCGGAAACCGGCGGCGGGGGCGAAATTGTCGCAGATCGATGCGGCGCTGAAATCGTCGCTGGCGCACGGATCGGCGACCGGCATGGCTTGGCCCGTGCGGTGCACGTAATCGCTCTCGGGCGGGGTCAGCATGCCGGGGGGCAGGGGGCGCGGCGTCTCCCCGCTGTCGGGATCGCTGGCCGGATCGCCCCATTGCACGACGAAATTGTCGACCAGCCGATAGACCCACAGCCCGTCATACCAGCGCGCCCGCGTCAGCGTGCGCAGATTGTCGACCCAGCCTTGCGAGAAAGGCTCGCTCATCAGGCGGATCACGATCTGCCGCTCCTCGCCATCGTCCGTGGGGGCAAGGGTGAGGATCATCAGGTCTTCGGGCGCGATTTCCGTCCACTCGCCCGCGGGCGCGGCATCGGCGATTTCCTTGGGCGTCGGCGCGGGCCGGTCCGTGTCCTGGGCCAGGGCGGGCGGAGCGATCAGCAGGGCGAGGGCCGCAAGGGCGAGGGTGCGTGTCATGGCGCGATGATGGCACCGCGCTGCGTCTTGGAAAAGAGGGCTTGGCGGCGCAGGTGATTCGCCCGAATTGGGTAGTCAACCTGACCGAAATTGCCAAAATCGCCCCTGCCAATCGTGCTGCGCACATTTTTCTGCGGGAAAGTTCGAGGCCGCTTTTCGCGCCTGCACAAACGGCGTGGCGCCGTATGCAACCCGATCCCCTGCGCGATTCGCGGGCCGGATCGTGGTGGGCGGTGAGGGGCTCGAACCCCCGACCCTCTCGGTGTAAACGAGATGCTCTACCAGCTGAGCTAACCGCCCCCGGGGAGTTCAACCTCCCGGCGTGGGGCCGATTTAGACGCTTTTCCGTCTACGTCAATCGGTACTGTTTCTTCGCGAATGCAGCACCAACCGCGTGGTAATCCGCCCCAATCATTTACTTGTCTTTAACACCTTTGGGTGAAAGTAACTGGAGAGCAGATCAACCGCCGCGCGCTTCACGGCCAGCGCGGATCGGAACACGACGGAAGGATACGGATATGGACGAGACTTCACGCCTTGCGCGCCAGTGCGCTTTCGCATTCATGACGCTTCGTGTCGTTCCCGTGATGCTGGCCGCCAGCACGCTGGGCCTGATCTGGATGAACTGACCGGTCGGTCGCATCCGGCTTCGGTCCGGACGCACCGCCATCCGAAAAACGGCCGCCGCGAGGATATCGCGGCGGCCCATTTCGTTTGCGTCCCGGTGTCGGCGCTCAGCTACCGGGCAGGGCCAGCATCTCGGCCGTTTCGGCGCTGGTCCAGTCATGCTCGCCGATCATGCGCCACACTTCCTTGCCATCGGCGCCGTAATAGATCGTCAGCGGCAGCACGCCGCCGCCATAGGCGAAGCCCAGGTCGTTCTTCGCGTCGATCCACGGCTCCAGGTTCTCGAACCCCTGTTCCTCGAAGAACGGCGTCACCACTTCGGCGCCCTGCATGTCCTGCGACACGGTCAGCACCTTCAGCGATCCCGCGCGCTCGCCCGCCAGCTGGTCCAGCATCGGCATCTCCAGCTTGCACGGTCCGCACCACGTCGCCCACAGGTTGATCAGGAGCGGCTGGCCCGAGAATTCGGCCAGCTTCTTCTCGGTCCCGTCGGGCAGGGCGATGGTGAAATCAGGCAGCGCCTCGCCCGCGTGGCTGTCGTCCAGCACGCCCGATTCGGGCGCGGCATCGGCGGTTTGTGCCGCCTCGCCTTGCTGCGACGCGCCGGTTTGACTATCGCACGCGCCAAGCGAGAGGGCGGCGCCAAGGGCCAGCGCCCTCGCCAGATAGGAAGGTATGCGATCGATCATGGGCAATTCCGGCTCCGGAGCAGGTGAGGGCGTCGAAAACAGGGATGGGGCCAAGGGCGCCAACCAGATGTGGGGCGGACGCTTCGCCGAAGGGCCGTCCGCGATCATGCGCGAGATAAACGCCTCCATCCCCTTCGACAAGGCACTGTGGCGGCAGGACATCCGCGCGTCCAAGGCGCATGTCGCGATGCTGGGCGCGCAGGGCATCGTTTCGGCAGAGGACATGACCGCGATCACCGGCGGGCTCGACGCGGTCGCCGCCGAATACGAAGCGAACGGCGTGCCCGAGAACTGGGACCTCGAGGACATCCACATGGTGACCGAGGACCGGCTGACCCAGCTGATCGGTGCCGCCGCCGGACGGCTTCACACCGCGCGCAGCCGCAACGACCAGGTGGCGACCGATTTCAGGCTGTGGGTGCGCGACGCGCTGGACCAGACCGACGCGGGCCTCGCCGCGCTGCAACGCGCGCTGGTGACCCGCGCGGGCGAGCATGCGGACAGCATCATGCCCGGATTTACCCATTTGCAGACCGCGCAGCCGGTGACGCTGGGCCATCACCTGATGGCCTATTACGAGATGTTCCGCCGCGACCGTTCGCGGCTGATGGATGCGCGCGCGCGGATGAACGAATGCCCGCTGGGCAGCGCGGCGCTGGCGGGCACGGGCTTTCCCATCGACCGCGATGCGACCTCGGCGGCGCTGGATTTCGACAGGCCCACCGACAACAGCCTGGACGCCGTGTCCGACCGTGATTTCGCGCTGGATTACCTGCAGGCTGCCAGCCAGATCGCGCTGCACCTCTCGCGCCTGGCAGAGGAACTGGTGCTGTGGGCCAGCCAGCCGTTCGGCTTCGTGCGCCTGCCCGATACGCTGTCGACCGGCAGCTCGATCATGCCGCAGAAGAAGAACCCCGACGCGGCGGAACTGGTGCGCGGCCACGCGGGCCGCGTGACGGGCTGTTTGGTAAGCCTGATGATGACGATGAAGGGCCTGCCGCTCGCCTATTCCAAGGACATGCAGGACGACAAGCCGCCGGTGTTCGAGGCGCACGGCCTGCTGGCGCTTTCCATCGCCGCGACCGAGGGGATGATCGCGGGCGCGACCTTCCGCACCGACCGGATGCGCAGCGCGGCAGAGCAGGGCTATGCCACCGCCACCGACCTGGCCGACTGGCTGGTGCGCGAAGGCGACATCCCTTTTCGCGAGGCGCATCACATCACCGGCGCGGCGGTCAAGCTGGCCGAGAGCCGCGGCATCGCGCTGGACGCGCTGACGATCGAGGACCTGCAGGCCATCGACGACCGCATCGACGAGCGGGTGTACAAGGCGCTGTCGGTCGATTCCTCGGTCGCGGCGCGCGCCAGCCATGGCGGAACCGCGCCCGCGCAGGTAAGGCTGCGCGTGGCCGATGCGCGCAAGGCGCTCGGCATGGAGGCATGACGATGCGCAGTGCACGCTTGGGCGGATGGACGGCGATCACTCTTGCGGCGCTGGCGCTGGCCGGCTGCGCGCGCCAGACGGAGCTGAAACCCGCGCCGGGCAACGACCTGCCGCCACGCGCCTATGGCGACGCGGTGCAGCCCGATGCCGACGCCCTGCTCGAACGCCCGGTGCAGGCCGCGCCCGAGCGCAATGTCGAGCTGCGCACACGATCCGAACCGCGCGAGGAAGACCCGTTCGACCTCCCGCCCGAAGGCTGAATTCCCTTGGACCATTTTCACTATCAGAGCGGCGAGCTTCATGCCGAGGACGTGCCGATCACGCGCATCGCGGCGGAAACCGGCACGCCCGTCTATGTCTATTCGCGCGCGACGCTGGAACGCCACGCGCAGGTGTTCCGCGAGGGGCTGGCCGACCTGCCCAGCGTGCACCTGGCGTTCGCGGTAAAGTCCAATCCGAACCTCGCCGTGCTCAAGGTGCTGAAGGAACAGGGTTTCGGCGCCGACGTCGTGTCGGAGGGCGAGATGCGCCGCGCGCTGGCGGCGGGCATCCCGGCGGCGGACATCGTGTTTTCCGGCGTGGGCAAGACCAGGCGCGAGCTGATCGCGGCGCTGGAAGCGGGCATCGGCCAGTTCAACCTAGAGTCCGAGGAAGAGGGCGCGGAACTGGCTGCGCTGGCCGCCGAGCGCGGATTGCAGGCGCCCTGCGCGCTGCGGGTCAATCCCGATGTCGAGGCGGGTACCCATGCCAAGATCTCGACCGGCAAGGCAGAGAACAAGTTCGGCGTGCCCTATGACCGCGCGGCGGAGATGTTCGACCGGTTGGTGCGGCTGCCCGGCATGAACCTGCGCGGGCTGGCGGTGCATATCGGCAGCCAGCTGCAGAGCCTCGACCCGCTGGAAGCCGCGTTCACCCGCATGGGCGCGCTGATGGAAGCGATCCGGGCCGAGGGGCACCACGTCACCCACATGGACCTGGGCGGCGGCGTCGGCGTCCCCTACCGCGAGGGTGAGCGTTTTCCGACGCCCGCCGAATATGGCGCGATGGTCGCGCGGGTCTGCAAGGACTGGGG
>JAPYSD010000325.1 GCA_029936705.1 Croceicoccus sp.
GGGGCTGATCTGCGCGCCGTCACCGCCGAAAACGGCCAGCGGATCGAGGCAGATCTCTACCTCGACTGTTCGGGCACTGGCGCTCACCTGTCGTCCTCGCTCGACGGGTTCGCGGTCGATGACTGGGGCAATTTCCTTCCGCCGATCGCGGTCCATCATGCTGCGCCGGGCAAGCCGATGGCGGCGCTGGAGGACCGGGTGTCGCTGTTGCAGGATGGGTGGCTGTCCGAGTCCGCGGGCCGCGACGGGCTGCAACTCACGTTCGCATCACCCTCGGACCTGCCGCCGGAAAACGTCCGCTTTGCGCTTGGTGCCGAGATCGAGAGCCGTGTCGAGATCCATCCGCGATGCGTGCGCAGGGCATGGATCGGCAATGTGGTCGCGATCGGCGATGCCGCTGCCTCGCTGCATCCGCTGCTGGGCCTGCCGTTGGACATGGCGCATCGGCAGATCGACCTGCTGCTGGAAATGCTGCCCGGCAGGGAGATCGAACCGGCCGAACGCAGCGAATATAATCGCCGTTTCGCCCTGATTGCCGAAGGTGCGCGCGACAGTCTTGCCGCTTTTTACGCAGGGCCCATGGCTGGAAAACTGTTCGGCGTGGTCAGCCTTTCCGACCGCCTCGAACTGGCCATCGACCAGTTTCACCGGCGCGGGCGTATCCCGCTGTGGGAAGACGCTCCGCTTCACAAGCAGGAGCTTGCCGCGTTGCTGCGGGCGCTGGGATATGCGGGCGATACGATGCCGATCGCCCAGGCGCAGGATGCGGACGCGGCCGCCAGGCAATTCGAGGAACAGGCCCGCGCCGCCGTGGCCTTTGCGCCGCCTTATGCCCAGTGGCTCGGCAGCGTGTTGCAACGGGCTAGCGCAGCAGGCCGCGGATAAGTTCGCGCATGCGGGCGAACAGGGCGGGCGAGGGCGCGGCGAACAAGCCCTTGGCCTGCTGTGGCAGATGCTCGACCGGGTCGCCCTGTTCCTCGAAAACGTAATAGTCGAACATCGTCTTCCACACCGCCTTCTTTTCGGGCGGAAGATGCCGCAGCGACATGATACCGTGCAGCAGCGCGCTGTAGGGTGACCCGATACCCTCAGGCTCTCCCTCGTTCCACCAGTAGTTGACGAGGATGTTGAGCGGATCGAGCGATTGCACCCCGTGCCACCAGCAATAGGGAATGTAGAGCGCATCGCCCGGTTCCAGGGTCGCCTGCTGTGCAGCGGCCCACGCCTGTTCGTATCGCGGGTATTTCGCCAGGTCGGGCGCTGCCGTGTCGACCATGCTGACCGGCGTTCCCGCGGGCGTGAGTTCGAACGGACCGGGGTAGAGATTGGCAAGCTGGTCGGGCGGAAACAGGGTGAAGCGCCGCCGTCCCGCCACGCAGCAGGCGACATTTTCCATCAGGTCGTAATGCGGCGCCACGCTGATCCGGTTGCCGATCCAGATCCGCGGCCTGACCCCTTCGACCAGGTGCAGCCGGTTTTCGGCAGCGAACCGCGGCAGCAATTCGGCGATATCCTCCGACTGGACCGCCAGCGCGGGCACGTCGGCCATGGCGCTCGCGGCAAGAAGGTCCTGCATGAAGGTTTCGAGCCGCCCCTGGCCGCGGTTGAAATTCAGCCGGGAAAGATCGTCGGTATAGAAGAAACGCCTGCCCGCACTTGGCGGTGCCGCGATCGCCGTGACCGGGCGGGTGCTGGATTCCCGCGCCATGTAGCGAACGATCGATTCGTCGCCCGATCTGGCCGCATCCATTGCCGGCCAGCCAGCGACCAGCCCGCGAAGCACGACGGGCTGGCCTTGCTTTCGCAGTTCGGCGAATTGCGCGGCATCCGGCGTGCCGTCGAACTCGGCAATGGCGGCGGGTTGGGGCAGGGCGGTCATGCGCGGGCGAAATCGGCGCTCGAAATTGCTCCGCCGATCTGCGCGAGATACTCGTCCTGCGTCGGCATGCGGCTGACGGTCTGCGCGACGGTATCGCGGATATGGCCCAGGCGGCGGCGGGTCTCCTCCTCTTCCAGAAGGGCGGCGGCGGGGTGATAGCCGCCTGCCTCGACACCTTGCCCGACCATCACGGCCAGCCAGCTTGCTTCGGTGAAAAGTTCGTTATGTTCCCGTATGATACGGCCCGAACTGCGGAACAGTTCTAGCTTCTCCCTCAACCCGTCGGGCGGAGCAAGGTTGCGGCAATAGCGCCAGAACTCGCTGTCGTCGCGCTCGGTCGCCTTGTAGTGCAGCACCAGGAAATCGCGGATGTCGACGTAATCGGCGAAACTCTCCTTGTTGAAGCGCTCGATCTCCTTGGGATTGAACGCGCGCGAGGGGAACAGGATCATCAGCCGCGCGATCCCGCTTTGCACAAGGTGGATGGCCGTCGATTCCAGCGGTTCGAGGAAACCGCCCGACAGGCCGAGCGCGATGACGTTCTTGTCCCAGATCCTGTCACGGTGGCCCGCGGTAAAACGGATCCGGTTGGGCTCAGCCAGCGGCTCGCCGTCCAGGCCGGCGCGAAGAATGCTTTCCGCCTCGTCATCCTCCATGTGCGCGGAGGAATAGACATGCCCATTGCCGATCCGGTGCTGCAGCGGGATGCGCCACTGCCAGCCAGCCGGCTGCGCGGTGGAGCGGGTGAGGGGTTCGTTCTTGCCCGCAAGCGTGCACGGCATGGCGATCGCCCGGTCGCAGGGCAGCCACTTGCTCCAGTCGGTAAAGCCGATGCCAAGCGTCTGCCCCAGCAGCAGCGAACGAAAGCCCGAGCAGTCGAGGAAAAGATCGCCTTCGACCACTTTCCCATTCTCGAGCCGCACGCCGGTGACAAAGCCGCTCTCGCCGTCCTGCAGGACCTCGACGATGCGTCCTTCGGTCCTGACCACGCCCTGTGCCTCGGCCCGCTTGCGCAGGAAGCGGGCATAGCGGCCCGCGTCGAACTGGAACGCATAGGCCATGCGGGCCAGCGGCGAATTCGGCTGGTCTGCGCGCGGATGAATGAACTTGCCCGATTTGCCCGCCATCGCCGAGATGGAGAACGCGTCGAGCGGAATGTCCTGTCCGCTATGCTGGCCGCGCAGCCAGAAATGGTGAAATTCGATCCCCAGCATGTCGATGCCATAGGATCCGAAGGGATGGACATAGCTGTGCCCGATCCGCAGCCAGTCGACGAATTCGATGCCCAGCTTGTAGGTCGCATGGGTCTCGCGCACGAATTCCGCTTCGTCGATCCCCAGCATCTTGTTGAACGAGATGATCTGCGGGATCGTCGCTTCGCCCACGCCGACGGTGCCGATCGCCTCGCTTTCGACCAGTTCGATCTCAAGCCCCGGAAAGCCGCCCATGATCCTGGAGGTTCCGGCGGCAGCCATCCAGCCTGCCGTGCCGCCCCCGACGATGACGATCTTGCGAATCGGTTCGCCGTTCATCGCGCCGCCCCCATCGAAAGCGGCAGATCATCCGCCATGGCCCATGCATTGGCGCTGCGCAGGAACTGTTCTTGCGAAGGCAACTGCTGCGCGGTCTGGCGATAGCCGGCGCGCATCTGCTGCATGGCCTGCGCGACCCGGTCCTCGTCCAGCGTGTCGGCGATCGGGTCGTAATTGTCCGGCCAGACATTCTGGCCCAGCATCACCGCCACCCAGCTGGGCAGGGTGAACAGCTCCGCGTTTTCGCGGAACACCCGGCCATGCAGGCGCCATAGCTCCATCTTGCGGGCCAGGCTGTCCGGGACTTCCATGTCGCGCATGCTTCGCCAGAACGCAGTGTCATCGCGCTGCGTCGCCTTGTAGTGCAGGACGATGAAGTCGCGCACGTCCTCATAGATCTCGCGCATGCCGCGATTGTATTCGTCGCGCTCGACCGGGCTGATGTCCTTTTCCGGAAACAGCCCGAACAGCCGGGCGATGCCATTCTGGACAAGGTGGATGCTGGTCGATTCCAGCGGCTCGATAAAGCCGGAGGACAGGCCCAGCGACACGACATTATGGCTCCACGCCTTGCGCCGCATGCCAGTGGTGAAACGGATCAGGCGCGGGTCGGCAAGCGCGTCGCCCTCGACCGTGGCGCGCAGGATGCGCTCGGCCTCGTCCTCCTCCATGAAGCTGCTACAGAACACGTGGCCGTTGCCGGTGCGATGCTGCAGCGGGATGCGCCATTGCCATCCCGCGGAATGGGCGGTGGCGCGCGTGAACGGGTCGGGCGATCCGGTGTTGGCGGTCGGCATGGCGAGCGCGCGGTCCATCGGCAGCCAGTGGCTCCAGTCCTCGTACCCGGTTTCGAGCGCGTCCTCGATCAGCAGGCCGCGAAAGCCCGAGCAGTCGAGGAACAAATCGCCTTCGACTAGCCTGCCGTCCTCCAGTTCGACGGAAGTCACGTCGCCGGTTTCCCCGTCGCGGTGAACCTTGACGATTCGACCTTCCTGTCTGATCGCGCCCTGGCGTTCGGCCAGCCTGCGCAGATAGGCGGCATAGAGCGTCGCATCGAAATGGAACGCGTAATTGATTTCCGACACCGGGGATCGGGCGCCGGGGGCGGGCCGCCCGAACCGGCCGAGCGCCGCCGAGGCAGCGCTCATCGAATAGTCGGTGATCCTGCCGTCGCCGCTGCGCGCGTGTTCGCGCAGCCAAAGCTGGTGGAAGGGAATGCCGTGCAGGTCGGTACCGAACGCACCGAACGGATGGATATAGCAGTCGCCCTGCCGGCCCCAGTTCACGAACTCGATACCCAGCTTGAACGTGCCGCGCGTTTCGCGCAGGAACTCGTTCTCAGGGATGTCGAGCATCGCGTTGAAGCTCTTGATCGCGGGGATGGTCGCTTCACCCA
>JAPYSD010000326.1 GCA_029936705.1 Croceicoccus sp.
CCGCAAAGGTCATCGATTTTGCGTCACGCTGCGAAATCGCCTCTACACGCCGTGCATCACCTGATCCTCATGCATCCGGCATATTCAGAACCGCCCGCCAGGCAGGTGCCTACGTCTATGCGATGTCGGCCAAGATGCCGTCGCTCGATGACGCTGGAATAAACGGCTGGATTGCCGCCCGCGATATCATCACCGCAACGTATCATCACTACGATGACCTCGAGCAGACTGACCGCCTAACCCTGGCTATCGCAAGGACATCGCGTCTGATGGCCCATAGCGGCGGACCCGCGATCACTGCTCATATCGACGGACGAACTCAGCGCATCCAGGTCTCGATCTCTTCCCGAACTATCGAGATCAGCTTCGCTCTAGGGGATCGCCCTGCCATTTATACGTTCGGCCGGTTTGAAGACAGCTACATCCCCATCGACATGCAGCTTCCAGGCAAGCTCTAGTGATCGCCAGCAAGCAAGCTCTAAGGCAGGTCTAGCCCCACGGCGTGGCCAACCGAGAAAGCAGCAAGCGCGCGGATAAATCTCCAACGACGAGACGATAAATGAAACTCAATTTCCAGACGCCCGGCTACGCCGCGGCGAAGCGAGCCGTCGACGCCGTCGTCCGCCCCGAGGACTTCGAGAATTTCTCTGCGGCCCCAGGCTTTCCCGTTACCACCTTCGATATCGCAAGAATTGCAATGGCGCTCTATCTAGCACGCAACCTCAAGATAGAAATCACAGAGAAGGTCGTCAAAAATCGCTTTGACGCTGAAGCTCTGCAGGCCTTCCTCGATTACTATGCGAACCGCCCTACGTCTTGGGGCCACTATTCTGCCGCCGTGGGCTTGAAGCAACTCTCACGATCATACTTCCACACCACCGGCGCCGGCCGTTTCACCGCTCCGCGAATGCCGGAAATCTTCTACGATAACCTGCGAGACGAATTGACCGACCAGCCGCTTGTAGGACGGCCAGAGGCAATCGTGGCGTTTGCCGAACACCTCAAGATTGCGAAATCTACTCTCCGGACTGTCGGCCTTTCTCCGGACCTCATCGACGTCAACGCCATCGTCGCGCGCGCCGAAAGAACGCGCGGCTGGCTCGGCTCCAGCGACTCAATAAAGAGCGCGTTTGCCCTTCCTGTTTCCGGGATAGCCTTCTCGTTTTCCATGGACCCTTACGAAGGTTCGAAGGCTGGCGAACAAGTCGCCTTAATGCTCGCAAACGTGCTTCTGCATGAAAGGCAGATCGAGCTCGTACACGACCGTCTCACCGAGATTGCAGAGCGGCATGATGCCGCGCTTGCTCCCACCCTTACGATCCAATGGACCGAATCCTACCTCGAAACAGGAGCGATCTACGTTTCAGCCCACATCAATGACCTGAACGAAAATCTGGAGGATCATCGAAGGTTCGAGCCTCTCGGCTCGCTGACCATCAAAAACGTTTCCGATGCCGAGATCCTCGAAGCCCTTGAAAATCCCAAAAGGTTCAATGACCTGCTTGGAAAGTTCGACATGGCACTGCGGCAGACAGCCAAGCGCCGAAAACGCCGGATGGCGATACGCGAGCAAACCGGCCAGGGGATCGTCCTCGTCGACCCGATTACCGAACATTTGCTGACCTTGATCGAGGAAAAGCAAAGCGGCTTCACCGAAAAGGCACTGCGCGGCAACGCTGCGAAGTCCAGCATCAAACTTGCCATGCTCGCATCAGTCTCTGCAGGGCGTCCGGTCAAAGGCAATCCCGAGCGGATCAGCACCACGATCCCGGTTTCATTCCGCCTGAAGGAAGCCCGACTTCGTTCGCGTATCCCGCTAAACGCAGATACCGAGTGGGTTCACGACCGGATCATCACGAAGCCGCTTCCGGATGCCGTCTTGCAAAGCCTCATTGGCAAGACGGCTCAAGACGTCGTGGCCCACCCCTTCACAAAGCATCTCGGAAGCGTCGTTCGTGCTCGGACCATCCAGGGCGGTAAGTCGGAAATCCAGTTCGAGATCCCCGAGCGCGCAATCACCGCCCCATCCCCCCGTTCATAAGCGCCGCTGCCAGATTGGCTGACGCCGCGCCTTGCTTTGTCGGCTCAACGGTATCGCGCCGCTCCTTAATCTCTCGCGCCTCATCTTTGCCGCCCTGCGTGCTGGCATCGAGGAACGCGGCATCCGACTGGATTGCGTCCAGGCTTCGCTTGCGGACACTTGCCAAGTCTCCGTCGCGGCCTTCGAGAACATCCTGGCCGGGGAGGGGAATATACCGGATCTGCAGCCCGGCTCCGTTCTTTCGCGCGGAGGCGGCGCCATATTCCGGCGACCAGCCTTCAGCCTTCGACCAGCGCTCGAGCGTTTCCTTGTCTGCAGCGCGGTGATCGATACGGCGGACATCCATGACCTTCACGATGACACTGCGGCCGCGATTTCCTTTCTCCTCGAAGAACCGTACATTGGACCCCTCCTTGATGGCGGCCCATTTGTCGGTACCAGGCCAACCGTCATAGCGCGTCGTCGACGTTCGCTCACCGTCCAGGATGGCATCGAACGTGGAATACCCGCTGCCTTTTGCCTTGAGTTCCTCCCGCGAACTCTGGCCGAACTTGAAATACATCCCGGCTTGCGCGGCCACTGAAACGTCGCGGAAATACTCGTCGCGCTGCTCAGGGCTGCTGAACTGCTCTTGCCCTCGCGGATCACGCTTCTCGCTCTTGGGTTCGGTCGAAGCTGAAGCGGCTGGGTCTGCGGTGATTTTTCGCATCGCCTCGACGTCCACCGCGGCGATAAGGTCCGGACTGGGACGGTTCGATTTCAAATGTGAAAGCGGGACGTTTCCGGCCGCAGCTCGGGCTGCGTTGAATTGCCATCCTGCGCCTTCGCGCTTCCATTTCCCTCCTAACGACAATTCCTGTCCGGGCTTGAGATTAGCGAGATCGTTCGCGGCCTTGATTTGCGCATCACCCGAGACCGGTCCCGTCTGCAAAAGCACAGGGACCGGCTTGCGCCCTGGCTTCTCCTCGATCATGAAACGCGCCAGCACCTCACCAGAACCGGGCCCCTTCGCACGGTATGAGACGTCTGCCTCGCCTACGAGCTTGCCGTAAAGCGGCTTCACGATCAGCTCATCTCGCTTCATGGCATTCTCAGATGCGATCTCTTCATCGGTTCGCTCTGCCTGGCGCTGGACCATTGCACCTGATGGCTGTGCGTACATCGAGACCGAAACACCCTCGAGGTGCTTATGCACCAGTGGCTCGATATCCTTCCAGATCAATCCGCCCTGTCCGCACCCCGGAGGAGAAATAGCCACGGACTTATGTCCGCGAGCACGCAGCGTGTCTCCCAGTTCCTTGAGCCCCGCTTCAACCCATTCACGCTTCGATGGCTCGAAATAATGGTCCTTCGTTGCGAGCGCGGCCCATTTGCGCCCATCGGGCAGATCAAAAAGCAGCGCTCGGCCCGGAGTGAGCTCGCCGGTTTTGATCGCCTTCTCATAGTCCGACATGATCGAAGGGTATCGCTGAGCGAAGGCGAGGGCGACACCCTTACCCATCACGCCGCGTCCGCCCGACTTGAGCTGGCAGTTCACCGTATTCACCAACACTTCCGCTTTATCGTCAACGATGTTTCCGGACGTGTAATGAAGGTCTTTGTGAGCCGGTTTCTTGAACGCCATTTTTCATCCCCAAAACAAGAATGAATAATTCTCCCATCCTATAAGAGGGAGATCAAGGGTTCTGAAGGGAAAACTCCGGATGCATCGTTTCGTCCTAGCTACCGCGACAGATGCGAGCCTCGCAGCCGAACCCAGAGATGCCGCACCGCCAGCATAAGAAGCTGATCAGGCCCTCATGTTTCCATTTTCCGAGGATTAAAACGCTCGGCCAAATCGATCACCCTTTCGGCCGGAGCCAGCCTGTCGACCTCAGCGCATAGCGCGCGGCCACCTCTTGGCCAGGCAAACGGTTCCACCAGCCCAACAGCCAATTTCATCGCATCTGTCTTCATAAGCAGGCGAGGGGCCGTGGGCGACGCAGCGAGGTCCCGTCACTCAAGAGCACCAAAAGCCGTGCTACCCTCTCGCCTAATATGGAATAGACCATGCCAAAGACTGAAATTCATACCCAAATCGACGCCCTGCTATCGGCTCTGCGAAAGCGCGGCTTTAACGCCAAGCGTTGCGATGCCATCGAGATCCTCGCGGACATTTCCGGGTGCCGGAACAGCCATGAAATGATGGCAAAGCATGCTGCAGCGCCTGAAAGGCAAGGCAACGACAACCGCAAATGCGAGTGCACGCAAACCCTGACCAGCCATCTCGAGCGGCTGACGAAACTCCGAAGGATCGTTGCGACGAGAGACGGCGCAACCTTTGAAACACTCATCGATCACTCTGACCAAGTTCGAGAACAATCCTTGCAGCGGGCAGCCCACCATTTCGGCATTTCCGACATTCTCAGCGACAATCAGGCTGGCGATACCCCGGAAGAGCGATTTGATTTTCTGGAGGGTGAAATGGACAGCTTCCATATCGAAACGGTCCATCTTGCTCTCGATCCCGACGAGGTTATAGAAGCCATCCAATCAGCAAGCCTGTTAACATTCATTAGCTCTGCCGCGAGGAACCTTGAAAACTCAGCGATTTTGGTCGATAAAAGTTAACATCGCAGGCGGTTGAGCCCTTCACGCCCATCCGGCCCGTCTTCACGAAAGTACAGGTTTCGCCTTCTTTTCCGTTTTTGCACGACATCTGTCTGCGAAGGTGATAGTAGGATGGAACCCCAACGAATGGAATTTCAGGATGAGGCATTGCAGC
>JAPYSD010000800.1 GCA_029936705.1 Croceicoccus sp.
TTCATGCCCTTTTCCAGCACGAAGCCGCGGATCTTGCCGCCATGCGCCTCGGACTTGGCCCAGACCACGAAGACGTCGGCGATGGGCGAATTGCTGATCCAGGTCTTGGTGCCGTTCAGCACATAGCCGCCATCCACCTTGCGCGCGGTGGTGCGCATGCCAGCAGGATCGGAGCCCGCATCGGGTTCGGTCAGGCCGAAGCAGCCGATCA
Organism: Croceicoccus sp.; assembly: GCA_029936705.1. Lineage (GTDB taxonomy): Bacteria > Pseudomonadota > Alphaproteobacteria > Sphingomonadales > Sphingomonadaceae > Croceicoccus. Next base: position 212 of record JAPYSD010000800.1, read on the forward strand.
GCTTCCCGCTGGCCAGGCCGGGGAGGTATTTGCGGTGCTGCTCCGCCGAGCCATAGGCATGGATCGGATACATCACCAGGCTGGACTGCACGCTCATCATCGAGCGGTAGCCCGAATCGACGCGCTCGACCTCGCGCGCGATCAGGCCATAGGTGACATAGCCCGCGCCAAGGCCGCCGAATTCCTCGGGAATGGTCGCGCCCAGCAGGCCCGCCTCGCCCATCTCGGGAAAGATCGCGGGGTCGGTATGCTCGTTCTGGAATGCCTCGATCACGCGGGGCTGCAGCTTGGTCTGTGCGAATTCGCGGGCGGCGTCGCGCAGCATGCGCTCGTCCTCGGTCAGCTGGTCTTCCAGCAGGAACGGGTCTGCCCAGTCGAAACTGCCGAGCGAGGGGCCCTTGCCCTTGATGTCGCCGTCGGACATTGCGCGATCTCTCCAATATGCTTGCCTGTGTGCGAGTATCTAGTGTCTCGCCTGCCGCATGCCAAAGACCAATCGGCGATTGGTTGCAAGTGTAACCGGTGTTGCTGGCTGCGGCGCGCGGGGTCAGAGCGCCTCGCCGCAGGCGTAGCCGCTGGCCCAGGCCCATTGGAAATTATAGCCGCCCAGCCAGCCGGTCACGTCCACCGCCTCGCCGATCGCGTAGAGGCCGGGGCGCTTCTTCGCTTCCATGGTCTGCGAGGAGAGTTCGGCGGTGGCGATGCCGCCGACCGTCACCTCGGCCTTGGCGAAACCCTCGCTGCCGCTGGGGGTAAAGGGCCAGCGGGCAAGCCGTTCCTGCGCGGCGCGCAGGCGCTTGTCGGCGATTTCCTGTAGCGGGC
>JAPYSD010000327.1 GCA_029936705.1 Croceicoccus sp.
GGCCTGCGCGGCGGGGCGGCGCTGGCGGGCCTGCTGCTGCTGCCGATGGCCGTGCCGATCCTGATCTTCGGGGCGGGCGGATTGCAGCCGAACGGGCAGGGCGGCATCGCACTGGCGGGTGCGGTCAGCCTTCTGCTGGTGGCGGTGGCCCCGTTCGCGGCAGGGGCGGCGATCCGGGCGGCGCGCGAATAGCGGTACCCGGGGTCATTGGGGGCCATTGGCGCGTGTGAAAGCAATTCTTGTTTGCCCTTCCGCCGGTGCGACCCTAACTGAAGACGCAAGATGAAAACGATACCAGATACCGTCTCCCTGATCGGCAACACGCCGCTCGTCCGCCTCAAGGGGCCGAGCGAAGCGGCAGGCTGCGACATCTTCGGCAAGTGCGAGTTTGCCAACCCCGGTGCATCGGTCAAGGACCGCGCCGCACTGGGCATCATCCGCGACGCGGAGGAACGGGGCGAGCTGAAGCCCGGCGGCACCGTGGTCGAAGGGACCGCGGGCAACACCGGCATCGGCATTGCGCTGGTCGCCAATGCGCGCGGCTACAAGACGATCATCGTCATGCCCGACAACCAGTCGCAGGAAAAGATGGCGACCCTGCGCGCCCTGGGCGCCGAGCTGGTGACCGTCCCGCCGACCAAGTTCGCAAGCCCTGCGCATTTCGTCCACACCTCGCGCCGCATCGCCGAGGAAACGGAGGGCGCGATCTGGGCCAACCAGTTCGACAATATCGCCAATCGCCGCGCGCATATCGAAACCACCGCGCCCGAGATCTGGGACCAGATGGACGGCCGGGTCGACGGCTTTACCTGCGCGGTCGGAACCGGCGGCACGCTGGCAGGCGTGGGCATGGGGCTGAAGGCGTTCGACGAGAACATCGCCATCGCCCTGTCCGACCCGCATGGCGCGGCGCTGTATGAATATTACGCGCATGGCGAGCTGAAGTCCGAAGGCAATTCGGTGGCCGAGGGCATCGGCCAGGGCCGCATCACCGCGAACCTGGAAGACGCGCCGGTCGACACGCAATATCGCATTTCGGACGAGGAAGGCCTGGAATGGGTCCGCCGCCTGCTGGCCGAGGAAGGGCTGGCGCTGGGCCTGTCGTCGGGCATCAATGTGGCGGGCGCGGTCCGTCTGGGCCGCGACCTGACGGCAAGGCTGGGACGCCCGGCGCGCGTTGCGACGATCCTGTGCGACACGGGCTTCCGCTACCTCTCGACGCTCTACAATGCCGAGTGGCTGCGCGAAAAGGGCCTGCCCGTCTTCCCCTGGCTGGACCGGTAAGGGGCATGGCGGCGCTGGGATCCACGCCGGATGCGGGCGACACGCCGCCGCCCGACCTGCGCGGTACGCGGACACAGGCGATGCAGCGCCTGCAGGTAGGGATCGGCGGGCTTGCGGCGATGGTGCTGGTGGTCGGTCTGGCCAGCACGATCATGCAGCAGGCGCGGCAGGCCGACGATCCGGCCACGCCCGAAGCCGCTGCGGAGGCTGAGGGCAAGGCAGGCGATCCGCTGGTCGATGCAGGCGTCGTGCCCGAATTGCCGTCGGAAAAGGTCGTCGTCCCCGATCTTCCCGCCGAGCAGATGGTATCGGAAGATCCCCCCGCCAATGCGCCCGCCGATGCTGAAGCGATCGACCAGTAGGCCGGCCATCGGGCGCGCGGGCCTGTGCCTTGCCGTGGCGGCACTTGCCGCTTGCAAGGCCCCGACCGATCAGCCTTCCCAGACCACGCAGCCCGTAACCTCCCGGCCCGCACAACTTTCGGCGGCCAGGCAAGCGCAGCCCGAACTCGGCCTGATGACCAGCCTGCCGATCCTGTGGGCCGAGGGCGAAGTCGGTTCGCTGCTGTCCGGGGAAAACGCGGGAAACTGGGTCAGGGACAGGCTGGAGGAGCGCTTTCGGCCCGTGCCGCTGGACCGGCTTACCCAGCTTGGCGATCAGAAATACCTGCTGCTGGCCCAGCCGCGCGCGCTGGCGGGGGATGAGAATGTCGCCCTCGACAACTGGGTGCGGGGCGGGGGGCAATTGCTGCTGCTGGCCGATCCGATGCTGACCGCGCATAGCGATTACGGCCTTGGCGATGCGCGCGCGCCGCAGCCGGTGGCGCTGGTATCGCCCATTCTTGCCCGCTGGGGCCTGGAAATGACCTTCGATCCCGCGCAATCCCCGGAAGAGCAGCTGTCGGAGGGGCCGCTGGCGCTTCCGCTTCGCATGGCGGGCCGACTGCAACTGACGGATGCGGGACAAGAAAGCCATTGCAAACTCGGTGAAGACGCCCTCGTCGCGCGGTGCGACGTGGGGAAGGGCCGGGTCACGGTCGTAGCGGATGCGGCCCTGGTCGAGGACATCGACCATCCGACCGAATCGAGCGCGGCCGCGTTCGACCGGCTGCTGGATTCGGCCTTCGACACCACGTCCGACTAGGCGAAATGGGCCCGTTCCGGTGCAAACCGGGGAAATGACGGGACAGTGCATGACAAACATCGGGGAATTGACGGGAGAGGCGTGGATTCCTAGCGATTCCGGGCGTTGTCTGGCCGCGAACCCATAGTTCGGGGCGCGCAGGGCGGGTTCGGAAAGTGGCCGATTTCCACCGCTTGATCGCTTGTGGACGCGATTTCCCGTAATTTCCCCTTCCATCCCCAATCATCCCGATGTAAGACCTGATCATTCAATCGGATGTTTCGTTTGCCGCGCCCTCACGGGGTGCGCCGGGCCACGCCAGCGTGCGCCCCGGTGCAGAGAGGGCTGTGTCTGGCGAAATCCGGGGGCTTGCAGGGATTTCGCGGGGTGGTGCCGGTGGCTTCAAGGCCATTCATTTACAGGGGACAGGGCTTTTCGCTTCGCGGCGAAAAAGGCCGGTTCGTCCTGCCGCCCAGCTTCCGCAAGGTCATCCGCGAAAGTTCGGAAGACCAGCGCGTGCTCTGCGTTGCCAAGCATGACCGTTTCGACTGCCTGACCGGCTTCGGCCTCTCGCGTCTCGATCGCCTCGAAGAGGAGCTGGATCGCGAGGAAGACCGCGCCTATCAGGCCGGGCGCGAATTCGACCGCGACACCCGCTCGGCCCAGCTGTTCGGTTTTCAGGAAGTGCCCTTCGACGATTCGGGCCGCTTCATCCTGCCCGACTTCATGGTCGAACTTGGCGGGCTGGACGATCAGCTGTTCTTCCAGGGCGGCGGCGCCTTCTTCACCATCTGGAACCCTGAAAAGCTGTTCGCCATGGGCCCCGAATGGGCCGCCGCCAAGGCCGCGTGCAAGGCGATGATGGACGATGCCGCCAAGCCGTCCAGGGGCAAGGCGAAGAGCGGAGGCAGCAAGTGACCGCGCCCCACGTTCCCGTCCTGCTGGATGAAGTTCTCGCCGCGCTCTCCCCTCGGGCCGGTGACGTGATCGTCGATGCCACTTTCGGTGCCGGCGGTTACACCCGCGCCCTGCTCGATGCAGGCGCGACCGTGCACGGCTTCGATCGCGACCCCACCGCTATCGAGGCCGTTCACGGCAATGCCCAGGCATGGCCGGAACTGGCGGGCGAGGATCCGCGCCTGATCCTGCACCCGCGCCGCTTTTCCGAAATGACCGCCGCCATGACCGATGCGGGCGTATCGCGCGTCGACGGCGTCGTCATGGATATTGGCGTGTCCTCGATGCAGCTCGACCAGGCGGAGCGCGGTTTCGCGTTCTCGCTCGACGGGCCGCTCGACATGCGGATGAGCCGCGAGGGCGAGAGTGCCGCCGATTTCGTCAACAACGCCGACGAGGCCGTGATCGCCGACGTGCTTTACCAGTATGGTGAAGAGCGCCAGTCGCGCCGCGTCGCCCGGGCCATCGTCGCGGCCCGCCCGCTCGAGACGACCGGACAGCTGGCTAACGTCGTGCGCAAGGCGCTGGGCTACAAGCCGCACATGCCCAAGGACCCGGCGACCCGCAGCTTCCAGGCGATTCGCATCCACGTGAACGGCGAGCTGGACGAACTGGCCGCAGGGCTGGGCGCGGCCGAGGATCTGCTGGGCGAAGGCGGCCGACTGGCGGTCGTGACTTTCCACAGTCTTGAAGACCGCATGGTAAAGCGTTTCCTGCGCGATGCGTCTAATAGCGGTGCTGCGCCGTCGCGCCATCTGCCCGATCTGCGGTCGTCCGGAAAGGCCGCCTTCGAAAAGCCGATGCGTGCCGTGCGCGCCACCGATTCCGAAATCTCGCGCAACCCGCGCTCCCGTTCTGCTGTGCTGCGCGCCACCGTGCGCACGGCTGCTCCTGCTCGTCCCGAATCCGAAAGGGTCTTCGCATGACCAACCGCAACCGCTTCCATTCCGTTCTCTGGGCCGGTGCGCTGGGCATGTCGGGGGCGATCTGCTTTGCGCTGATGCTGCAGGTCACCGCGGTGAAGAGCGACATCGCCGATGCGGAGCGCCAGATCACCGCGGTCGAGGAAGAGATCGCGACGCTGGAGACCGAGTTCCAGACCCGCGCGCGTCAGCAGCAGCTGGCCCGCTGGAACGAGGTGGACTTCGGCTATGTCGCGCCCGACGCCAGCCAGTTCATTTCCGACGGGACGCAGCTTGCCGCGCTGGGCAAGCCGGTCGACATCGTGCCCGCCGGGGCCGGTGACGTGCTGATGGCGGACGCCGGCGATGCCGCCGCGCCTGCCGAAGGCGTGCGGCTCGCTTCCGCCGACACCGCCGCGCCGCAGATGATGCGCCAGCTGGTCGCGCGCGATGAAAAGGCCGCGCCTGCGGGCCAGCGGATCGCCAGGCCCCTGCAGGGCCGGGA
>JAPYSD010000801.1 GCA_029936705.1 Croceicoccus sp.
ACCGCGTAATGATCGATACAATGGAGGGCCGGCAGAGACCGTGCCCAGCGGCCATGAAGTTGCGGACCTCGGCTTCCATGGGGCTGAACTCCTGAACGATCCGGCGGCCGAAGGTCGGTTGCCGTCTGGCCTGCGCGAACTGGGTGCGCGGGTTGCGCATCACCGGCTCCTGCTTGACTGCAACATCGGCCTTCGCGGCTGGCAGGTTGACTTCCAGAGCATTGATCAGCTTGTCGCGATGTGCGTTGTCAACGCGGTCATAGGCGCCGACAGAGGTGGCACGCAGGCTCTTGTCGTCCATGTTGCCGAGCATTCGCTGTGCATCAATGCCTTGCTTGGCAAGAGCGCCGATCGCGACCTTGCCAACCCGGTTGTCGCCGCCGCGGATGGCGTCCTTGAGGCCGAGAAAGTCACCCGCAGAGCGCACACCTGCTCGTTCCTGCAGGATATGATCGGCCGACTCCTGAAGGAGGACGCTGCGATGCGTGCGCTGGACGGTCAGAAGAAACTGGTCGTTGGTAAGGCGTTCGTCGCCAAAGGCTCCGACCTCGCGGATCGAGGTATTCGCAAGGCGGGGGGCCAGGGCAGAGCTCGTGTCGACGAGATACTTGGCAGCCGTGGCGGCTACATCGGGGAGGTCTTCGTGGATGCGCTTCAGATCGCTGGCAGCAGCGCGCCAGCGCGTACTCTTCTGATCGGAGCGAGCCTCGTCGATGAGGACCTGAAAGTTCTCGGTTTGGCGCTTTTCCATCGTTGCTTACCCTCGCGAAAATTGCTTGCGCGAAGTCTACCACGGAGCATTTTGAGGATGGAAGAGAATATTTGCGTGTTTTGAGGAGGAGATGTCAGTCCCCGGCCGGAATGATCCGGCCGGGTGTTTAGGGTGAAGCGTTGCCTATCAGAAACGGCGTGCGAGTGATGCCAGCGCGCGAACGTCCGAGCCGTTGGCGTTCGAAGACGCGCCAAAGCGCAGTAGAGCGCCGGTGCTGGTGCTGGCCTCGTAGCCGAAAGTCGCGCGCGGGTTGATCG
>JAPYSD010000802.1 GCA_029936705.1 Croceicoccus sp.
AGTATATCTTCCGCAAGGAAGGGAAGAAGAAGTAAGATGGCCAAGCTTTCTCTTTTCGAACGCCGCCGTCGTCGCGTGCGGACCGCGCTGCGCTCGCGTGGCAACGGTCGTCCTCGCCTGTCGGTGCATCGTACCGGCAAGCACATCTATGCGCAGATCATTGACGATAGCGAAGGCCGGACCGTGGCTGCCGCTTCGACGCTGGGTGCGAAGGCCTCGGGCGCGAATGTCGATGCCGCGACGCAAGTCGGCAAGGACATCGCCGCCGCCGCCAAGAAGGCGGGCGTGACGACTGTCGTGTTCGACCGCGGCGGCTTCCTGTTCCATGGCCGCGTCAAGGCGCTGGCCGACGCTGCGCGCGAAGGCGGGCTGGAGTTCTGATGATGGCAGACGAAAACAACAACGAGACCCCGATCGACAACGCGGGTCAGACGCCGACGCCGACAATGGCGAGCACCGAGGCGGCCGACAACCAGTCGACCGCGGGCGGCGATCCCTCGCAGCCGGCCGAGCGTGAAGGTCGTGGTCGGCGTGAACGCGGCGATCGCGGTGGTCGCGGTCGTGGCCGCGGCGGACGTGACGATCGCCGTGGCGGTCGCGGTCAGCGCGAGGATGATGGCGAGGAGCTCATCGAGAAGCTCGTCCACATCAACCGCGTCTCGAAGACGGTGAAGGGCGGCAAGCGCTTCGGTTTCGCAGCGCTGGTCGTCGTGGGCGACGGCAAGGGCCGGGTCGGTTTCGGCCACGGCAAGGCTCGCGAAGTTCCCGAGGCGATCAACAAGGCCACTGCTTCTGCAAAGAAGAAGATGGTCCGCGTTCCGCTCAAGGACGGTCGCACGCTGCACCACGACGGCAAGGGCCGGTTCGGTGCGGGCAAGGTGAACGTCCGTACGGCGCCTCCGGGTACCGGCATCATCGCCGGCGGTCCGATGCGCGCTGTGTTCGAAAGCCTGGGCGTCGCTGACGTGGTGACCAAGTCGGTCGGCACCTCGAACCCCTACAACATGATCCGCGCCACTTTCGACGC
>JAPYSD010000328.1 GCA_029936705.1 Croceicoccus sp.
ACATGACAGATGTGAAAAGGGCCGCCCGGTCGATGAAACCGGGCGGCCCCTTCCGTGCCCATCGGATGGGTCAGGCCTGCATCATCAGAACGCGAAGCCCGCGCCTGCGCTGATGCCCGCGTGGCCGCGCGTATTGACCGACCCGTTGAACTTGGCCACCGCGCGCCCGTCGTTGAACGCGGCCGAAGCGCCGAGTGCAAAGGCGGTCTGACCGCGGTAATGACCCACGGCGCCCGCCACCATGCGGCCGTCGCTTTCGATCACCTGCGGAAGACCGGCTGCGGCCATCGCGTTGGCGGTGCCGCCGTTGGCGTCCTTGCTCAGCTGCTGCAGATCGTAACCGAACTGCTCGAAGCGCATGTCGGTATAGTCCATCGACATCTGCAGGCTGTCCTGCAGCTGCTGCAGGTTGACCGCGTCGTTGGGCAGCGAACCCGCCGCGACATTGTGCAGCACCACGGGGACCGAGCTGTCGGCACCGATCAGCGCTACATCGTTGGTGATCGTCCCGCCGTTGCTGACGGTCGGATTGTCGGGGTCCGAATATTGCACCGCGACGACCGTGCTGCCCTGCAGATTGTTGTTGATCGTCGTGATGTCGGCCGTGTTCTGGTCGATATCGGTCCGGTTGTCGGCGACGTTCTGGTTGGTCGCATACAGCTGCGACCCGTTGACGGCGTCGGTCGATGCCGCGTTCAGCGCGGCGGGCGCCACGTTGGTCAGCGTCACCGGCGCGGTGTCGTCGGCACCGATCACCGCCACGGTCTGCGTCGGCGTGCTGCTGGCCATGGTCGGATCGCTGTCGCTGACATAGCCCACCGGCACGTTGTCGACCTGCGCCTGGATGTTGGTGATGTTGGTGGTGTTGTCCGTCACCCGGACGTCCAGGTCGGAGATATCCCCCTCGTTCACCGTGACACGGTCGTCGATATTGGCGATGTCGCCTTCGTTCACCGTGACGCGGTCGCCGATGTTGGCGATGTCGCCTTCATTGACCGTGACGCGGTTGTCGATGTTGGCGATATCGGTCTCGTTCGTGGTGACGCGGTTGTCGATATTGGTGATGTCGGCCGCGTTCTGGTCCACCTGCTGGTTGGTCGCGAACAGCTGCGATCCGTTCACCGCCTCGTCCGAGGTGGCCGACAGCTCGCCGTCCGCCACGTTCGAGATGGTGGTCCCGCCCGCACCGCCAAGCGCGACCTCGGTCTGGGTGGCGTCGGTGTACTGGACCGAAAGCGCCTGCGCGTCCTGCAGGTTGGCGATGTCGCCCTCGTTGGTCGTGACCCGGTTGTCGAGGTTGGTGATGTTCGTCGTATTGCTGGTCACGCGGCCATCGATATTGGCGATGTTCGTCGTGTTGGTCGTCACCCGGCCATCGATATTGGCGATGTTCGTCTCGTTCGTGGTGACCCGGCCGTCCAGGTTGGCGATGTCGGTGGTGTTCTGATCCACCTGCTGGTTGGTCGCGAACAGCTGCGACCCGTTCACCGCCTCGTCCGAGGTGGCCGACAGCTCGCCGTCCGCCACGTTCGAGATGGTTGTCCCGCCCGCGCCGCCAAGCGCGACTTCGGTCTGGGTGGCGTCGGTGTATTGCACCGAAAGCGCCTGCGCGTCCTGCAGGTCGGCGATATCGCCCTCGTTGACGGTGACCCGGCCATCGACATTTGTGATGTTGGTGGTGTTGGTCGTGACGCGCGTGTCGATATCGGTGATGTCGGCGGCGTTCTGCGCCACGTCCTGGTTGGTCGCGAACAGTTGCGATCCGTTGACCGCCTCGTCCGAGGTGTCCGACAGCGTGCCATCGGCGACATTGGCGATCGTGGTGCCGCCCGTGCCCGCCAGCGTCACGCTGGTCTTGGGGTCGTCGTCGTACAGCACGGCATCGTCGGCCAGCGCGGCCACCGCGCCGGTGACCTGCCCGACGGTGGCGGCGTCGCTGTCCTCGGTGCCGGGGGCGACATTGGTGATCTGGCGCAGATTGCCCGCGCTGCCCACCGATACCGTGCCGGCGCTGTCGAAGGTGCCCGTCAGGCCGGGGGCGGTATAGCCCGTCTGCGCGCCGCGATCGGCCAGCGATCCGCTGCCCAGCGCCACGCTGTTCGCAGCGGTGACCGTGGCATCCGCGCCGATGGCGATGGAATCGACGGCGCCCACGTCCGCCAGGGCGCGGTTGCCCAGCGCAATGGCGTCGATGTCGTTGGATTCCGCCAGTTCGTCCGTATCGCCAAGGCCGGTGATCGCATTGCCGCCGATCGCGATGCCGCCCGATGCGTCGAGCGAGAAGCTGTCTGCCGCGACGTTACAATCGCTGCCGGGCGCCAGCAGGTTGCCATCGGTGTCGAGCACCGACAGGCTGATCGGATCCCCCGCCGCGATCCCGGCAAGGATGTCGTCGATCTCGACGTCGACATCGGTCACGTTGAGCATTCACCCGGTCCGAAGATCGAGGTGAGGACGCTGCCGATGATCGGAACGCCGGTCACCGATGCCTCGACGTCGAGCAGATTGTCGGTCAGCGTCGAAAGCGAGGTAATTAGCGGATCGTTGGCCGCGTCGATGATATCGGTCACGGCCGAAGGCTGCAGGGCGATGCCCGTACAGACATCGACGACGGGTTGAATAGATTGCGCCTTTGCTTGCTGGGAATTCATGGCAAAGGCCAGCGCGCTTACAGCGACGGCTCCGGCAAGCAGGTTTCTTGTCTGCTTGATGTTACGCTTCATCCTCGACTCCTGTATTTTCTGTTGTTCTTCAACTGGTTCGAGGTTCAGCAAAAAAGGTTGACAATCTGTAAGGGGTTTCATGAGCGATTTATTTAGTCAGACAAGATGTTAATTATCAAAAATCAGTCAAAGTTATTTTCTGACTTGGTTTGGAAATTATTTGCACCGGAAATGAAAACGAGCGTTCATTTTCCAGCAATTTTGCACGCCCGGTCCGGGCGATTTTTGCTCAAAAAAATGGAATGAAAGAATTTGTCTTTTTGTGGGACAGTCAGCGAAACGGGTAAATTTGCCGGTGTCTGCTTCCCGGAATCGGCTTGATCCGAACGCCGGACTGGGGCGCTGTTGAACCTGCGGCCCGCGGTCCCCAAATGGCGGACAAGCCATTGTCGCCCGCTTGACGCGGCGGAACATCTGCGGAACATCTACTTTCCATGAGCCTTACGACCATCTCGGTGCGCGGTGCGCGCGAACATAATCTCAAGGGTTTCGACATCGATCTGCCGCGCGACGCGCTGATCGTGATCACGGGCCTGTCCGGTTCGGGCAAGTCCAGCCTGGCCTTCGACACCATCTATGCCGAGGGACAGCGCCGCTATGTCGAGTCGTTGAGCGCCTATGCGCGCCAGTTCCTGGAAATGATGCACAAGCCCGATGTCGAGCATATCGACGGCCTGTCGCCCGCAATCTCGATCGAGCAGAAGACCACCAGCCGCAACCCGCGCTCCACCGTGGCGACGGTGACCGAGATCTACGACTACATGCGCCTGCTGTGGGCGAGGGTGGGGGTACCCTATTCGCCCGCAACCGGCCTGCCGATCGAGGCACAGACCGTGTCCAACATGGTCGACCGCGTGATGGCCCTGCCCGAAGGGACGCGGGCCTATCTGCTGGCCCCCGTGGTGCGCGGCCGCAAGGGCGAATACCGCAAGGAACTGGCCGAATGGCAGAAAGCGGGCTTCACCCGCGTCCGCGTCGACGGCGAAATCCACCAGATCGAGGACGCGCCCGCGCTCGACAAGAAGTTCAAGCACGACATCGAGGTCGTGGTCGACCGCCTCGCCGTGCGCGAAGGGATCGAGACGCGCCTCGCGGACTCGTTCGAAACCGCGCTGCGCCTGGCCGACGGCCTCGCCTATATCGACCTTGCCGACGGCGTCGTGCCGGGGCGCGAGGGCGAGGAGCAATCGGGCGGCAATCTGAAGGGCGCGGGCATCCCCGCCAACCGCATCGTCTTTTCCGAACGCTTCGCCTGCCCCGTCAGCGGCTTCACGATCGAGGAGATCGAGCCGCGCCTGTTCTCCTTCAACGCGCCGCAGGGTGCCTGCCCGGTCTGCGACGGCCTGGGCGAGAAGCTGCTATTCGACCCCCAGCTGGTCGTCCCCAACGAAGGCCTCAGCCTGAAGAAGGGCGCGGTCGTGCCCTGGGCCAAGTCCAACCCGCCGTCGCCTTATTACATGCAGGTGCTCGCCAGCCTGGCGAACCATTTCGGTTTCGAACTCGAAACCCCGTGGGAACAGCTGGCCGAGGAACACCGCAACGCCATCCTGTTCGGCACCAAGGGCAAGCCCGTGCCCCTGACCTTCAAGGACGGGCGCAAGAGCTATACCGTCAACAAGCCGTTCGAAGGCGTGATCGGCAACCTCAACCGCCGCATGCTGCAGACCGAAAGCGCTTGGATGCGCGAGGAACTGTCCCGCTTCCAGACCGCGCAGCCGTGCGAGGCCTGCGGCGGCGCGCGCCTCAACGCCAAGGCGCTGGCGGTCAAGGTCGCGGGCACCGACATCGCGGGCCCCGTCCGCCTGTCGGTCAGCGACGCGAAACGCTGGTTCCTGGAACTGGAGGACAAGCTGGGCGACCAGCAGAAGCAGATCGCGAAAGCCATCCTCAAGGAAATCAACGAACGCCTCGGCTTCCTCGACAATGTCGGGCTCGACTACCTCAACCTCGACCGCACCAGTGGCACGCTGTCGGGGGGTGAGAGCCAGCGCATCCGCCTCGCCTCGCAGATCGGCAGCGGGCT
>JAPYSD010000329.1 GCA_029936705.1 Croceicoccus sp.
CACCGACAGGGCCTTGAGGAAGAGATTGGTCGCGGCCAGCACCTGGTACTGCGCGAAGATCTCGGAGAAGCGAGCGCTCTCCAGCCGGACCTGCACGTTGTAGCGCGTGTTCTGCGCGTCCAGCACGTCGAGCAGCGAGCGGCGGCCGATGTTGAACTGTTCCTGGTAGGAATTGATCAGCCCGTCAGTGACGGTGCTCTGCGTGGCCAGTTCCTGCACCACGCGCTGCTGTGTCTGCAGGCCGTTCCAGGCGGTGCGGACATCCTCTTCCGCTTCGCGCTGGCGGGCGTGCATGGCAAAGCGTGCCTCGCTCGAGCGGCGGACCATTTCCTGGTATTTCGCCGCGTTGATGCCGCTGTCGAAGATTTCCCAGCGCACATAGGCGCGGGCCAGCACGTCGGTCGTCTCGCCCTGGAAACCGTCGATGTCGTCGCCGGCGCGGGCATAGGCCTCGACCCCGACCGTGGGATAGAGATCGCCCTTGGCGCTTTTCGCCAGCGCATTGGCGGCATCGACATCGGCCTGCGCCTCGCGCACCAGCGGGTTCTGCATGCGGGCGAGGCCAATCGCCTGCGCCTCGCTGGCAGGCAGCGAGGCGCCCAGGTCGGGCGGCAGCATCACGGTCTGGATCGGCAGGCCGGTCAGGCTCTGCAAGCGGATACGCGCGTTCTGCAAGGTCTCGCTTGCCTCAGCCTCGCGCACCAGCGCGGCCTGGAGCCGCTCCTCGGCCTGCTGCCGGTCGGCGATGGAGATCGATCCCTGCTCGACACCTTCGCTGAGGTTGCCGACGAGGGTGCGGTGAAAAGCCGTGTTGTCCATGCTGGCCGCGACCACGCGTTCCTGCAGCAGCACGTCGAGATACTGGCGCGCGATCTGAAGGCCGATGAACTCGCTGCGTTCAAGGACGCGCAGCGAAGCGCCGTCGACGCGGGCGGCCTGGCGCAGCAGTTCGCCGCGGCGGCGGCCGAAGTCGAACACGGTCCAGTCGGCGCGAACCTGCGCGTCGATCGGGTTCAGCCAGTCGTTCGAGATACCCAGCGAGCTGCGGGTCGGGTTGTCCAGCCTGCGTACGCCGACGCCGCCCTCGACCTCTACCCGCGGGCCATAGAGGCCCTGCGCCTGCTTGCGCTCGAACTGGATCGCTTCCTTGTTCATTTGCGCCTGGCTGATCTGCGGGTGCGAATCCACGCCCACGGTCACCGCCTCGGCCAGCGAGATCGCTTCCGACTGTTCCTGCGCGCTTGCGACAGGTGCGATCGCCACTGCCGAAACGCTTGCGAACAGCACGCTGGCCGTGATCGTGATCTTGCGAAGGTTTGTCATCATTCTGCCCCCTGGCGAACCGTGACGACCACGCGCCGGTTCTGCGGATTGCGCTCTCCGTCGACGGTCGGGACGGCAAGGTCGTGCTCGCCCCGGCCCACGATCGTGATCATCGATTCGGGAATGCCCTGCGCGGTCATGACATCGGCCACGGCCTGTGCACGATCGATCGACAGCGCCTGGTTATAGCTTTCGGGACCCGCGCGGTCGGTGTGGCCCACCACGTCGAAGCCGGTCCATCCGCATGTCTGCGTGTTCGAATGCAGGAAACGCGCCGTAGTCGCCGCCGTGGGCGGCGCGCTGCGCGAATCGAAATCGAAGAACACCGTGCTGATCGACTGGTCGCAGATCGGCGGGCGCACCGGCTCTGGCGGAGGCGGCGGCAGCGGCGGGGCGGGCGGCGCCGGGGGCATCATCAACCGGTCGTAGGCGGCGCTGCACTTGCGGATCGAATCTTCGTCGCGCAAATCGTTCTTCATGAAGCCCTGGGCAATCGCGCATTGCACTTTCGCTTCCGACGCCCAGTGAAAGCGCGCATCGGTCGCATTCACGATCGCCGGGTCCAGCGTGGCCGCCAGCGCACCTTCATAGCGCAGGTCCAGCGCGTCGCGCAGTTCGCGGTCGCCCAGCGCGGTCAGGTCCTCGCCCGTCTGCACCTCGTACTGCGCCAGCGCGGGCTGGGCGAATGCAAGCTGGGCCAGGACCAGCGCCAGCGAGCCAGCGACCGATCGTGCCGCATGGCTGCGGACAGTGCGAAGTTTCATTGCCAATTGCCCCTGTTCTGTGATCGGACGCCCGGCAGGCTTCCGTCCCTCATCATTCGCCTGTGCGACCTTAATGCGCCGCTGCCGCAAGCAGTGCCGCATCATCGCCGTGATCGACCGGCATGGCACCGCCATGGCCCGCGCCCGCGACCTGCCCGTTCAGCAGCGCCGCAAGGTCGCCGGCATTCCAGCCTTGCCCCGCATCATGCGCAGCGGCCCCCTGTTCCACCGGCGGCGCGTGATCGGCCGGATGGCCCTGCGCGTCTGCTTGGTGGGAGTCAATGAGCTCGTCCACGATGTGGGAAATTGCATCCTTGCCAGTGACTTCGGCCAGCGCCTCGCGCACCGCGCCGAGCGTTTGCTCGCCCTGCTGGGCCGCCGCATCGGCAGGCGCAGGCTGCGCCGCGAGCTGGAGCAGGGCGTCCATCAGCTGACTGCCCGATGCGTCGTGGCTTGCCGCCGCGCCGTGATCGGTGTCGAAGGCCGCTGCCGCTTCGGACGAAGTGCCCAGCGAACCGGTATCGCGTCCGGCCATCGCCGGTTCGGCGGCAAGGCCGACATCGATGTCCGCGCCCTGGTCAGAGCTATGATGCGATACCTCAGGCTCGGACGAGTTCGCCGCCGCCAGCTTGCCGAGCGTGACCTGCGCGACAGGCTGCGCGTCCAGTTCCGGCTGCAGGCGGACCAGATCCTGTCCAAACAGATAGTCGCGGCCCGTTTCCTCCAAATTAACCACGTGGTCGTTTGCATAAAACGTCGCGGCATGGGCGGCAGTCGATCCCGCGAACGCGGCGGCGGCGGCAGCGATGGTCGCCATCTCCTGCGTGCGCTGCGCAGCGGGTTTCGCGCCTAGCTGGAAGCGGAACGCGGCGTCGACCAGCGTGCCGGTGCCGCCGTTGAAGCTGCCCGTGCCCATGATCTGCACTTCGCCGCCGATCGCCGTGTCGCTGGCGCCGTTGCTGACCAGCGAGAGATCGGTAATGCCCGCTTCGCCCAGGGTCAGGAATTCGCCCGCCTCGAAGACGCCGTCGCCGTTGTCCATCCACACGCCGAATTCGCCGAAGGCGGCATCGTTCGCATCCAGCACGTCGCCATAGAGCGCATGCAGCGTCTGCAGGTCGGTCATGCCCTTGTCGTGGAAGATGAACTCGCTGGCGTCGTCGACGATGCCGTTGCCGTTCAAATCATGCACCAGGATCGCATCGCCCTTGCCGATCCAGGCGGTCTGGTCGAGCACGCCGTCGCCGTTCATGTCGTACATCACGCCATTGTCGAGCGACTGGAAATGGAACCCGTCGCCGTCCATGTCGAGCACGATCGGGTCGCCGAACGGGTTGATGTGGAAGTTGGCGATTTCCTTGTCGCCGTCCGCATCGGTCACAGTGATGGTCAGGTCGAGCGAGATCGCCTGCTCGTTGAAGACCGTGCGGATCACGCCGATGTCGGAGACCTTGACGACGTCGGCATCGTCGGTCTGGCTGCCGAACGCGGTGGAACCGGTGCTGCCCCCATCGTCGCCGACCGCGCGGTTGAGGTCGATGCCGCTTCCGCTGAGGCCGCTGGTCGACGACAGCATCTGCGCGCCGACAATCACATAGCCTTCGCTTCCCTGCAGGTAGTCGTTCTGCTCGATGATGACGAAGCCGTCGTCACCGTCCAGCGTGGGCGCGCCAAAGCCATCGGGAATGGCGTCCGACTGGCGATAGATGTCGTCCGCGCCGACCACCACGGTCCGCGTGGTGAGGATCGTGCCCGGATCGTTCGGATCGGCCAGCTGCAGGACGACGACGAAATCCTCGCCAGCCGCGACATTGTCGAGCGTGAAGGTCAGGCCGGATACGAAACCCGTGGCCGGGACATCGTACTGATAGGGCTCGAGCGAGTGGAACCGCAGTTCCAGCACTTCGCCCTGTTCGATCGTGTCACCCTCGACGCCAAAGGCATTGCCGTTCGTCGAGATCCAGGTCTGGCTGGCGCCGATCTTCTCGCCCTCTGCCAGGACATTGTCGCCGCCGGCGTTCAGCCCGCCCTTGAAACCGGTAACCTGGACGAACATCGGTTCGCCCGATCCGTCGTCGAGTTCGTGGGTCAGGATGTCCTTGTCGTCATTGCCGAGGCCGTAGGCGTCATAGGCCGTGACGGTGACCGCATCGGTGATCGAGGTGACAGTCGTGAATTCCAGCGGATCATTGACGATCAGCTGATAGGTATCGCCGTCATAGGCAATCTCGCCGCTGTTGGACCCGGTCCGGCCATTGCTGTCGACATAGTCGAACGCGAACTTCCACACCCCGTCGACTGGGTCATAGACCGGCTGGTCGATGTTGGTGAGCGCGATTCCGTCGACGCTGCTGGTCGACCTGATTATGAATTCGACCCCGGTGCCGAGCGAACCGCCAAGCGGCCCGTCGGTGCCGAATTCGAAATCCAAGGTGCCATTGGCGACCAAAGCATAATCCGCCGTGCCCGAAAGGTCGAAGCCGGTGTATTTCGTCACCATGCCGACGCTGGGGCCGGCATCCTCGATAGTGAAATTGCTCTGGCCGATGTCGACAAAGGCGGTGTCGCTGTCGCCGTCGGCATCGGTGATGGTGGCGGTCAGCTTCAGCACGTCGGTGGGCAGCTGGATGGACTGTGCATCGT
>JAPYSD010000330.1 GCA_029936705.1 Croceicoccus sp.
GGATGAAGGCTTGGCTCTTATCGCCAATGACGAAGCGCTCCTGAAGGGACCGACAACTATTCGACAGGCTGCCTAGGCGCACTTGCCACCAACGGCCGCCCATGTGCTAGAACAAAGTAGCAACCGATGAAGGCGCGGCGATGTACGACGATGATATAGAAGAGGACGACCGGGAAGTCCGACAGCTCGTCCCCCTCCCCTCGCCCTCCGCGGCGCCAATTGCGTCCGTCCAAATCAACAACGAGTACGCGTCCGCTAGCCGCTATCGCGACAGATCTCGGTCCGACAACACCATCCGCTCGTACGAGTCATCGCTTAAAACCTTCATCGACTACTGCGATGAAAGATCCTTTGAAGCCATACCGGCGTCGCCGCTGACCGTCGCAGCCTACCTGGCCTGGCTGGCAGATCAGGAGAAGAAGGCCTCTACGATCGGCATTCACCTGTCGGCCATAAACTGGAAGCACAAAAAGGAAGGGTACCCCCTCCCCTCCTCCTTCGATGGTCACAAGATTATCGATGACGTGATGGCCGGCATCCGCCGCACCCAAAAATTGGTCAAGAAGAACCGAAAACGGCCAGTCCAGGCCGAGCACATTCTGGCGATGATCGAAACGATTACCGGCGAGGACACCCGCGCTCATCGCGACCGCGCAATTCTTGCGTTTGGTCTCGCCTCCGCAATGCGGCGGTCGGAACTGGTCGCCCTGAACCTCGAGGACGTCAGCTTCGTCAACCGCGGCATTCGAGTCCAGATACGGAGCTCCAAGGGCGACCAGGAAGGCGACGGGGAGCAGATCTCGATTCCAAATGGCAAGATCATAAGGCCGGTCCATCATCTCAAGGCCTGGCTCGACATGCGCGGTGCCAGCGATGGGCCTCTTTTCTGCCGCTTCGATCAGGCAGGCAATCTCACCAATTTGCCCATGTCGGATCGTGCAATTGCCCGTCTGGTGAAGCAATATGCCCTCGCCGCCGACCTCGATCCGAACGACGTCGCAGCCCATTCCATGCGGTCGGGCTTCCTTACCGACGCCGCCGAGCGCAGGGCCAGCATCACCAAAATGCAGGAGGTCAGCCGGCACAAGACGGTCGACATCCTGGCAAGCTACGTGCGCTCGGCCGAACAGCTCGACGACCACGCCGGCGAGGACTTCCTCTAACAATCGCCCTGAATAATCGCTCCATAGGGTCGTGCTTCTAACGGGCGCGGCCCTTTTTGTGCGCCCATCCAAGACAGGAAAAGTGATGACACCCCCGAACCATGCCGAGCTCGCACGCACAAAGACAGCGAAAGCGAGCGGCGGCGATGTAAACTATTACCTCGTACTGATCCCTGCGACCGACAGCGCTCCAGAATGCACTGTCGAAATCGAGGATATCATCGAGGCCCTGGATATGCGCTTCGCAGAAGCCAACGTCTTCAAGGCCATCGTCCGATCGACAAAGCTACGCCAAGATCTAGGCAAGCCCGGATCCTCGGCCATCTATGAAGCCGAGAAGGCGGTATATTACGCTGATCGCATCGTCGCGCAAACTATGCGCGTCCAGAATGGCGACCAGAACGACGGCATCTTTGGCCTCGATGCATCCCTTGAAATTCCGGATCCAAAGCGCCTCCCGCCCTATCGCTTCAGGATCGAGAATTTCATCGAAGCGCTCAACCCAACCGATATCGAGCGAGACATTCTCGACGCCTTCTTTAGCTACTGCCTGATCCGGCGTGATATGACCGCCCCAGCCAGTCAGCTGAAATATGCACGCAAGATTGCTGCCCAGTCACGCCTTCTGCTGGACCAGGCATAACTGCCTTTCAACGGACTTAGGTGTACGTGGAGCGATTGAAACCAATGCGGTCCCATTCTTTACGTCGCGATGGACCGCTAAGCCCTCAATGACATCCTCAGGCCCAGCTTGTGTTTTTTCCACAGGCTGGCTCTTTTTTCCGTCCCGCCCTTCACCTTCCGTTTGAATGCCGTATCTTGCCATTCACATGAAAGATTTTGGAGCCTCCGATGGCCAGCCAGACGATAGATAATCCCGCCGCAACGATCACGACCGCTGAATATATCAGCTCGATCGCATCTCGCGCTCTCAACGTCGTGGATCGACTTCGAGCTGCGGCACTCCGCCCGGATGCTGAAAAGCGCCTCGATATTCGCATCGGCATTCATGAAGCGGCGAAATTGCTCAATTGCTCAGTACCACGCATCCGTGATGCTGAAGCAGATGGCCGCCTCCCAGAACCCGAAACCGGTGATAATGGAAGGCGTCTGGGATATACCATCGCCAGCTTGTGGAACATGCGCAATGTTCTCCAGTCATCCCCTCGCCGACCTGAAGGTTCGCGCCCCACCGTTCTCGCCGTTCAGAACTTTAAGGGTGGCGTCGGAAAGTCAACGATCACCGTCCATCTATCTCATTATCTCGCGATAAAGGGATATCGAGTGCTGGTCGTCGACTGCGACAGCCAGGCAACGACGACCACATGCTTCGGGCTCGATCCGAATCTTTTCGTCAAACAAGAGGAAACGCTCTATCCATTCCTCTCGTTCGATCGGCAGCAAACGAGCCTCGATTATGCTGTCCAGAAAACGAGCTGGCCCAACATCGACATCATCCCTTCAATGCAGGGGCTATATGACGCCGAGTACGAACTGGCGACCTCCAGCGGCTCTGGCTCCTCGATTCTCAAAGATCGGCTATCGCAACTTAGAGATGGCATCGAGCAGATCGGTCGAAATTACGACATCGTAATCATGGACCCTCCCCCGGCGCTTGGGACCATCAGTATCGCGGTCATGCGAGCTGCAAACTGCCTGCTGGTTCCTCTCGCGGCTACGATGCCTGATTACACATCGACGTCCAAATTTCTCGATATGCTTTCCGTCGTTGCCGAGGATCTCGAGAACGCTCAGGTCCCGATGCAGATGGATTTCGTCAACGTAATCTGCTCGAAATTCAACACCAACGACAAATCGCAGCAGGGCATGTTCACGAAGGTGCTCAAAAGCGGGTTTGGCGCAGAGTTGCTTTCGACGCCTGTTCTCGAATCCGCTGAGATTAGCCATGCCCTCTCCCGTTGGAAGAGCGTCTATGAGCTCTCAAAACCCATCGGAGCCACCCAGACCTACAAACGCTGTCGCGAGAACCTCGACGAGGCCTTTGGCAACGTTGAGAAGGAAATTCTGATGAGCTGGGCCATCGAAGACCCCCTCGAAGAAATCGTAAGGAGCACTCAATCATGAGCGAAGCCAAGAAAAAGCCCGGCAGCCATGATATCTTCGATGATGCTCTCGAGGGCGTTGTTGAACAGGCCCCCCTCCCCCGCCCCGGTCGGAAGAGCACCTCTCCCGTAACCTCGGCCATGTCGGGCTCAAATCGCGAAGCCTCCGATGCCAACCCAATCGCACTCACTCAGCGAACTGAGGAGCAGAAGGAGAGTTCGCGCGCTTCCCTCGCTGTTTTTGGAAACAAAGGCACCGCTCTGGATCGGCTCAAGAGCGGCGAAACCGCGCAGGTCGTAGAGAAGCAGGTCGACCCGGGTCTGGTCGACGTGTGGAAAGGCAACCCTCGCTACCAGAACAACCTATCGGCCGAAAAGATGGAGCCTCTCATCGAGTCCATCAAGGTTCAAGGGCAACTCATCCCGGGCGTCGCGCGGCGCAAGGGAGACCGCTACGAACTGATCTACGGGTCGCGTCGACTGGCTGCCGTAAATCACCTCAAGGCCAATGGCTATCCTGACATTCGCTTCCGCCTCGAGATACGAGATATCACCGATGAGGCAGCTTTTCGCCTTGCCGACGAGGAGAACAGGAACCGCGAAGACGTCTCGGCGGTTGAGCGCGCCAAAAACTATGCGGCCGCGATCAAGCTCCATTACAACGGCAAGCAGACGACACTGGTCGAGAAGCTTGGCCTCTCGAAGAGCCTCGTTTCAAAGCTCATGAAGATCTCTACGATCCCGGATGAGGTAATTGCCGTTTTCCCGGACCTCACGGCACTCAGCTATCGCCAAGCTTACGAATTAGCCGAGATGCTCGACGAACCTCAGGCCAAAGAACACGCTCTGACCGCCTCTGAGGCGATCTCACGAGAGATCGACGATGGAGCGAGCTATGACACTACTCAAGTCCTGAAACGGCTCCAGAGGCCTAAAGACGCCCAGCCCGCCACTCAGCGATACAAGGTGATGTCAGAAGCCGGTAAACCCATGGTCGAGATCAAGGGCGCCACCAAAGGCGGGGTCACCTTGAAAATTCTGTCGAACTCCGGTGCCTTGGAAGACGAGATCGTTAGCTCCATCAAATCGATTATGCGCAATCACGGAATGACGAAATAGCGTTCGCGTTCTGTTCTCTTTCTTTAGGCCGGGTTCCCCAGGGTGCCCGGCCTTATTTTTTCCCAGAGCCTGTGTCAGAAGGCATAGGCCTCCCCTGCCCTCGCCGGCAACGCAAGGTCTTTCCACAGAGATCGCTTTTGATTGAACTGGGTGCGGCACACCTCCTCCGTGGCGACAGCCGCATGCGCTAGTATCGCGCTCCATCAAGCAATTCCTCTGAAGTTCACCTGCCCGGATGCCCGAACTACCCGGCCAGCAGATTCCAGCATATCTGCGCGGAGCAGTCTTGCGATGAGGTTGCACTGAGTTGCACGCGGGAAACTTGTCGCTGGCAAATGCCCGCGTTCAATTCGCGGACCATCGACGCCTTCGAGAAACC
>JAPYSD010000331.1 GCA_029936705.1 Croceicoccus sp.
GGGCGGCAGCGGCGGTCATGCGGTCGCGCAGCTGATCGCGGGCGACTACAGCCCCGCGGGACGCCTGCCGGTGACGTTCTATCGCAACTTGGACGACCTGCCGGGCTTTACCGATTATTCGATGCGGAACCGCACCTACAAATACCACAAGGGCGAGGTGCTGTATCCGTTCGGCTACGGGCTCAGCTACACAAGCTTCGCCTATTCGAACCCGGTCGCCACGGTAAACCAGGACGGTTCGGTCACGGTCGCGGTCGAGGTCGCCAATACCGGCGGGATGGACAGCGACGAGGTCGTGCAGCTCTATCTCTCTCATCCCGACATGCCGGATCAGCCGATCCGCAGCCTGGCGGCCTTTGACCGCATCGGGCTGGCCAAGGGGGAGAAGCGCACCGTGAGCTTCACGCTGGACGAACGCGCGCTCAGCACCGTCGATGCGCAAGGCGTGCGCGCAGTGCGTCCCGGAACGGTCGAATTGTGGGTCGGCGGTGGTCAACCCGTGTCGCGTCCGGGTCTCGCAGCGGCCCCTGGCGCGGCAAGCAGCTTCACGATTTCGGGTCCGGCGCGGGTCCTGCCAAAGTAAGGCAGGATCGCTTCCAAGCCGAAGCTTCGTGGCTGATTGCGCGCGCAGCCGCCGATACGACAAGCGCGAAGGCCACAAAGGCCGGGTGGAGAGGGTGCGAGAATGATCAAGCAAGGCATGGCGCTGGCGGGCGCGTTCGGGCTGATGGCCTGTGCGACCGTTCCGGCTGCGGACACGGTTTCGGACATGGCATCGAACAACGATTTCGCGCCGGATTGCGCGAAAATCAGCCGTTTCCTTGACGACGCGACCACGCAGGGCCGCACGGTCGGGGCCTCCGCCCTCGTCTGGAAGGACGGGCGCGAGATTTGCTTCGACAGCGCCGGTCTTGCTTCGCGTGAGGACAATCGCCCGTTCGCGCGCGACACGCTGGTCCAGATCTTTTCCATGACCAAGCCGGTGACCGGCATCGCGCTGATGCAGCTGTGGGAGCAGGGCAAGTTCGGACTGGACGATCCGCTGTACTGGCATCTTCCGGAATACAAGGATCTGAAGGTCGCGACCGGCATCGGCAGCGACGGCAAGCCGGTGCTGCGCGACCCGTCGCGCCCGCCGACGATCCGCGACGTGATGCGCCATACGGCGGGCTTCACCTATGGCGGGTCCGAGGAACCGGCCGACATGGTCTGGGCCGAGTTGCAGCCGCTGTCGCCCGACAACACGCTGGCGCAGTTCTCGGCGAAGATGGCCAAGGTGCCTCTGCTCGCCGATCCGGGCGTGCGCTGGAACTATTCCGCCGGTGTCGATGTTCAGGCACGCCTGGTCGAGGTGCTGTCAGGCATGGCGTTCGACGATTACGTCGATGCCCATATCTTCACCCCGCTGGGCATGAACGACAGTGCCTGGAAGCGCGAAAGCAGCGATCTTGACCGCCTGGCCCGCATCTATGTCGCGGACGAAAGCGGCGCGCTCCAGCCCATGCCGCGCGAGACTTGGCTCGAGCCGAACTTCGCCGGCAAGCCGCTGACGATGGGCGGGTCGGGCATCGTCACCACCGTCGACGATTACATGCGGTTCGCCCGCATGCTGCTGAACGACGGCGAGCTTGACGGTCGGCGCATCGTGCAGCCCGAAACGATCCGCATCATGTCCACCGACATGCTGGACCCGCGCATCCCGGCCGAGAACCGCATGTGGCTGCCCAGCAAGGGAACGGGCGGCTTCGGTCTCGACTTCTTCGTTCGCACGGCGGTGCCCGCATCGGCTGAAGAGAACCGGGGAACGATCGGCGAATTCTTCTGGGACGGGTTCCCCTCCATGCTGTTCTGGGTCGATCCGGCGCAGGACATGGCCGTGGTCTTCGCGACGCAGAAGGTGCCGTTCGACAATGCGCTGCACCACGATTTCCGCGATGCCGTCTATGGCGCGGACTATTCGGGCATCCCGCCGGAATAACGCTGCCGAGGACGCTGGCCGGACCCTGTCGCCCGGCCAGCGTCACCGCGCGTCTCAGTCGCCGGGCGGCGCCTTGCTTCCGTATAGGGCGTCGGCAGCCAGTGCGAGGAACATGTAGTTCGTCGCCCCGCCGCCCATGACATATTCGCCCTGCTGCCAGAAGAAGGGCCATTCCTTCAGCTCGGGCAGGTCCGGGCGGACCAGATTGGTGCCTGAGATCACGCCGCCGGGGATATAGGACCAGTCGGCCCGGTTGACGCCATAGGCCACCGTAGCCGATTGCGCCCCGACACCCGATACGAAGCTGGCGCGGTTCTGCCCCGGGTGGACGCCCAGTACGAAGTTCAGCGCGTTCAGGAAACCGTCTGCGGACGTCGCTTCGGGCCAGCCCTTGCGGAAGAACCATTGCCGCACGCCCAGCGACTGGATCGTCCAGCCCGCCCCCCAGATCTCCGGCTCGTACGGTACACCGTAGGGGCTGTCAGCCTGCGCTTTCCGGTCCACCTCGCGCTGGTAGGCGGTAACGGCGGCGGCAAGTCGCTGGCGGAAACCGGCGGGCAGGCGGCTCTCGATCGACGCAAGCCGCCAGCCGCTGCCGGCCACGTCCTCGATGATGGCGTCCTCCATGTCGGCAAGCTGCGCGATATAGGCATCGTCCCCGGTCGACTGCGCCAGTTCCGCCAGCGCGAATGCCATGTTCGACACGTTCTTCGAACGGTCCAGCGCCTGTGCCGTGATCGCGCGCGCGGCGTCGATCGCTTCCTGTCCCAGCGGCGAACCCTTGGCCCGCATCACTCGCCCGGCAGCCGCCAGCCCGCCTGCGACATAAAGCTCGCGGTCGGGATTATCCTCGGTAAAGATCCAGCGATCGTCCCACGCGATGGGGTCGCCATTGGTGTCGAGGCCAAGGCCATCGACCGGCTTGCGAGAGATGTTGTCGGTGTGGTTCGCCGCGTCGCCCAGCATCACATAGGCGCGCAGGCTGGGCGTGATGATGCCGCGATACAGCCGCCCCAGCGCGCGATAGCCACCTAGCACGCTCAGCAGCCCGTGCTCGATCTGCTGGACCGCGTCATTCACGCCGTCGGGATCGTGGATCTCGACCAGCCGGTTCGCCTGGTCGATGGTCGTCGCATCGTAATCGAGGTCGAATTCCTCGACCATCTTGGCGAGCATCCAGGTCGTGCCGATCTGCGATTCCACGCGCAGGTCGTAATCGCCCGCATCGTGCCAGCCCCCCCGGTCGAGCCCCGGCACGAATTCGCCCGGCGCATAATTCGTAAGAGTGGAAGCCCCCTGGACATAGCCATCGATGTGGTTGAGCCCCGTCGGCGCCATCAGCGCATCGTCGAGGTGGTCGAGCCCGTGCCAGACCCGGTACTTCTCGTTCACCCGCATGTGGCACATCTGGACCGGCAGAAAATATTCCAGCGTCGGCTGCCACGCATGGCGGGAATAGACCTGCGGATCGATGCGAAAGGTGTTGGAGGTCGAGCCGCCGTACTCGATCTCGTACAGGCCCGGCGCCTGCACCTTGCTGAAGTCGAGCAGCGCATAGTCGTAGCGCAGGAAATCGCCCCATGGCTCCGGCCTGGCCGACAACACTCGTTCGCGCCCCTGCGCGGTCAGGCGGTACAGCGTCGCTTCGCCCGCGGCGGCGCTGTCGGCCGCGGTCTCGATGACGGCGCGCTTGGGCTGGCCGGGTGCATAGCCAAGCTGCGAGACCTGGATGACCGGCCGATAGCTCCAGTCCGCGACGGTGTTCGGCGTGACGATCCACTCGACAGCCTTGCTGGTCGCGCCGGCGGCGATCGGGGTGCGGACGATGTACCAGCCATTGTTGTGCGCCGATCGTCCGTCGATCAGTTGCAGCTCTCCCCCGCCGACATTGCGAAAGCTGATGCGCTGCAGGTCGCTTTCGGGCGCGACGGTAAGAAGCTGGCCGCTTGCCAGCGGGGCGGCAAGCGCCTGCTCGTTGGGATCCTGCACCGGCCCGTTCGCCTGCACGTTGCGCGGAACCGGCACCGTACCGCCGGTGGCCGTCAGCATCGGGCCTTCCGGCTGGCGGTTGAACAGCCCGGCGGCGTCATCCATCAGCCATGCCTTGCCGAACAATTCGCCCGGGAACAGTTCCATGTTGAAGCCGACGCGGCCGACCCATTCGGGCGGCAGCGGCTTGTCGAGATCGACGGTGATGCGAAAGGCGCCGCCCTCGGCCGGGGTGACCGACACGGTGTAGGCAAGGTCCAGATCGGGGTAGAAGATCGGGTTGAAGCCCTGCCCGTCCTTTGCCGGATCGGGATAGGACAGGCGCTGGCGGATCGTACCCGTCTTCGGATCGATCGTGCGTTCGCCGGCAGATACCGGCATCGGCGACCACTGCCCGGGTTCCGCCTCAAGCCGCACGTCGCCGTTCGCGGCGACCCTGCTGCCATGCTGGATGATGGTGACACCCGTCTGGTGCCCGTCGGGATAGATGTCGTCGAACACGATCACGTCCAGCGCGTGCGCGGACAGATAACCCTTGTCCTCGTCGAGCTTCAGGTCCCGGTCCTCTTCCGGACCGGCCGCAATCAGCAGCGGCATGGCCGTCAACAGCAGAAGCCTGCGATAATCCACCCGGTATTCCTCCCCGCTTTTTATAGTCCCGCCGGATCGTGCAGCCTGGCAGGGCGCACAGCTTTGCCGGTCGATGGTACCGGTAACAGGCGCCGCCGCGATTCAGAAGACGCCAG
>JAPYSD010000803.1 GCA_029936705.1 Croceicoccus sp.
CCCGCCCCCGCGCAGGGCTGATCCTTGCGCGCGCGAAACCGGGCTTTTTTCATTGGCAGGACGCGCGCATTGCCTAAACTCGCGCGCAAGAGATCCCTTTAGGAGAGAATCATGCGCTTGAAGCTGCTTGTCGCTGCCATGGCCCTGGCCACGCCCGTCGCCGCTATGGCCGATCACCACGCCAATCCCGCGATGGAAGCCGCACTGGCCCAGGACAACCGCGCCGAGGACCGCGCGCGCGACGAATATCGCCACCCGGCCGAAACGCTGGCCTTCTTCCAGGTCGAACCGGGGATGACCGTCGCCGACTTCATGCCGTCGGGCGGTTGGTACACGCGCGTGCTGGTGCCCTACCTGGGGGCGGACGGGCGCTATATCGGGCTGAATCCCGATGCGGAGCTTATCAGCGACGAGGGCGGCAAGGGCTATGTCGCCAAGATGGGCCCGCGTTTTGCCGAGCAGAGCCCGACGTGGAACCTGTCGGGCGCGAAGGTCGACAGCATGACCACGGGCGAGCTGACCGATGCGCAGGACGGCACGGTCGACCGCGCGCTGATCTTTCGCGAGATGCACAACCTCAAGCGCTGGGGCGTCGACGGGGCGGAACTGGACCGCATCCACGGCCTGCTGAAGGACGACGGCATGCTGGGCATCGTCCAGCACCGCGCCCGCACCGATGCGCCCGACGATTACGTCGACGGGTCCAAGGGCTATCTGCGCCAGCAGGACGTGATCGACACGGTCGAGGCGCATGGCTTCGAACTGGTCGGGTCGAGCGAGATCAACGCCAATGCCAAGGACCCCGCCAACTGGGAAGGCGGCGTCTGGTCGCTGCCGCCCAGCTATAGCGGGGTCGAGGATGACGCCACCCGCGCCGCCCGCGCCGCGGTGGGCGAGAGCGACCGCATGACGCTGCTGTTCAAGAAGCGCGGCTGATCGGACCGGGCGCGCCGCCGCCGGCGGCGGCGGCGCGCCTGGCGGTGTCTCCCGTAGCGGCGGGGCCGCACCGCACCCCTGCTG
>JAPYSD010000804.1 GCA_029936705.1 Croceicoccus sp.
AGGGCGGCGAGTACCTGAGCGCCATCGGCCTGCCGATGAGCAAGGAAGAGCTCGAAGCACGCAAGGCCGCCTGAGGCCCGCGAGCGACGCTCGAACCGGCCTCATCGGCCGCAAGAAACCCCGCCCGGCTATGCCGCGGCGGGGTTTTCTTTTGTGGCCTTCGGCGGAACCGATTTGATCCATTTGACTCATGTCCATCTAAGCGAACACGACGATCTGGCAATCAAAATGCCCTGACTGGGCCGAACGGAAAAATTCCATCGATACGGCAGGTCGATCCAGCATCCCATCCGGATGCACAAATCCCGCGGAGTGATTGCATATGAGCGCGAACCTGTTTCCCAGAACTGCCGGACGCGCCTATGACCTGAAGGTCATTCCCACCGATGTCGAATTGAAGACCGATGACAACGGCTGCCGGTATATCAAGGCGACCGTCGAACTGAACACTCGAGCCCGCAAAACACTGCACACATTGATCGCCAAGGGCAGAGCCATGCACGCTGTTCAGAATAAACTGCAGCTCGGCATGGAGGTATCGGTTCGCTGCGTTTTCGTCTCGCCGGAAGGCGCTAAAGAAGACCAGTGCGGCCAATATCTGTCCGTCATCGGTCTTCCGCGACGCGAATACGAGAACGACCGCTCACTTCCCTTCACGCCAGCTTTCGCCGGAACGAGATGGCCCTCCTGGGTGCCCGTCTGTCTCGCCCTCGTCTCGGCATAGAGGCAACCTCCAACTCCTTTGGCAATTTCGGAAGAGGGAAAACCTAGATGGCACACTCCAAGATCATCGCGATCGCACAGCTGCTATCCTCGCCATTCGAAGGTGAACGATCGAACGCAGCATCGCTCCTTGAGAAGGCCACGGGCCAATCCCTCCGAGCCTCTCTCCAGCGTGGTGCACTATCGGCGCTCACTGGCCAGACGAGACTGAACGTGCTGGAGCATCTGCGCAGCTATGCAGGCGACAGCACGCTCCTCGCCATTGGCCTCGAGATCAAAGGCGAGGAGCGTGCTGT
>JAPYSD010000805.1 GCA_029936705.1 Croceicoccus sp.
GGCCTGGGCGGCGCGACCGCGGCGCACCTGGCAAAGCTGGGCGCCAAGGTGACGATCTTCGATCTCGACGCCGAAAAGGGTGAGGCGCATGCCAAGGCGATCGGCGGGCGTTTTGCCAAGGTCGACGTCACCAGCGAGAACGAGGTCGCCAAGGCGGTCGAGAATGCCGAGGCGGCGAACGGCAAGGCCCGCATCCTGGTCAATTGCGCCGGGATCGCTCCGCCGAAGAAAGTCGTCGACCGTGACGGCAATCCGGCCCCGCTGGCGGATTTCGCGAAGATCGTGAACATCAACCTGATCGGCAGCTATAATGTGCTGTCGAAATTCGCGGCCCGCATCATCGATGCAGATCCTATGGGCGAGGAACGCGGCGTCGCGATCAGCACCGCCAGCGTGGCGGCCTATGAAGGGCAGATCGGGCAGGCGGGCTATGCCGCGTCGAAGGCCGGGGTGGTCGGCATGACGCTGCCCATCGCGCGCGAGATGGCGCGTTACGGCATTCGGGTCATGGCGATCGCGCCGGGCCTGTTCCTCACGCCGATGATGGAATCGTTCTCACCCGAAGTGCAGGAATCGCTGGGCAAGCAGGCGCCGTTCCCCAGCCGGCTCGGCAAGCCGGACGAATATGCACGGCTGGTGGAATCCATCATTGCCAATCCGATGCTGAACGGCGAGACGATCCGCCTCGACGGTGCGATCCGGATGGCGCCCAAGTGATTGCCCAAGTAAGTGCGGTGTCGATCGCGCGGAACTGGACGGGGTGCCCCGGATTGGAGAGTTGAAACCAGGATCGCCGCCCTCGAACGCAGGGCATGACGGACAGGATATAGTGAGGGCAGGGACCGCGCAGCGACGGTTAGGCGCGCGGTCGGAACTTATCGAGAAGGAAGCCAAGATATGAAAGCGCTAGTCCCGGTAAAGCGGGTGATCGACTATAACGTGAAGCCGCGCGTGAAGGCGGATGGATCGGGTGTCGATCTCGCGAATGTGAAGATGAGCATGAACCCGTTCGACGAGA
>JAPYSD010000806.1 GCA_029936705.1 Croceicoccus sp.
CTGCAGGGTTCGGGCCGCGCCAACGACAACCGCGTGAACGAGATTTCCGAGATCAGCCGCGGCCTCAAGACGCTGGCCAAGGAAATCCAGGTCCCGGTGATCGCGCTGTCGCAGCTGAGCCGTGCGGTCGAACAGCGCGACGACAAGCGCCCGATGCTGTCGGACCTGCGCGAATCGGGCTCGATCGAGCAGGACGCCGACATGGTCTGGTTCATCTACCGCGAGGATTACTACGTCGCCTCGCGCGAGCCGAAGCGCCCGCTGGAAACCGACGAGGCCAAGGTGCACGAAGCGCACGCGTCGTGGGCGGCGGAAATGGAACGCGTGTTCGGCCTGGCCGAGCTGATCGTCGCCAAGCAGCGCCATGGCTCCACCGGCAAGGTGCGGCTGCGCTTCGAACCGCGCATCACGCGCTTCAGCGATCTCGCCGAAGACGACTACAACAGCGACTACGAATAGGGCAGGCCGGCAGCCCAGGTCTCAGCGCGCGGCGGCGATCTCGTGCCGCGCCAGATCGGCTTGCGCGCGAAACACCGGATCGCCCTGCAGCCGCGCGAAGGTGGCCGAGGCGACGTTCCGGCCCGCCACCGTGTCGCTGTACCAGTGCACCCGGCAGATGACGCGGCTCTGCCCGAAATCATAGCCGCGCTTCAGCAGCGCGTCCTGCCGCTCGGGCAGCAGCTCGGTCAGCACCAGCGCCAGCATCCAGCCAATCGCGGTATGGCCCGACGGGTACGAACCGTCGCCGCGCAGTGCTGCTTCCTCGGCGGGGGTGCAACTGTTGCCGTCGTTCTCCGCGAAGGGGCGGACCCGGTTGTAATGCGTCTTGGCGCGGTAGGTCGCCAGCGCCGCGTCTGTCATCGCACGGCGCAGCAGCATTTCCGTATTGGGCTTCGACCCGTCCGACAGCGACATCCCCGCGATCGGCTCGAACGAGGATACCACGGCGGGCCAGCCCAGATTGGCATCGCGGGCCGCCAGCGCCTGCCGTTCGGGCGGCGCAGTCAGCGCATCGGC
>JAPYSD010000332.1 GCA_029936705.1 Croceicoccus sp.
TCTTTCGAACAGCGCTCTTTTCGGCGTGTCGTGAGAACGATTTATCGCGAGAGCAGGCGCAAGCGTCCAATATAGAAAGTGTATTTTTGGAATACCGAGGCGGTATGTAGCCTATTCATCTCTGCATACCGCCTTCTCAGCAGCTGACCCTGATCGACCGGAGATGCTGAGAAATAGCCGCCTCATACCCGTTCGATATGACCTCGCGACCCTATCGATCTTTGCCCGCGATCAGGGGCGCTCCTATCTCGACAGGAAACAGCAAGTGCAGGAGAGCAACCATGTCCGACCCCGCCCCCCAGTTCATCGGTGACCAGCAGCTTGGCGGCAGCTGGTTCGATGGCAGCTGGCAAACGGCTCCGAAGACCAGCGATATCGCGGAACCGGCCACCGGCAAGACACTGGGCAAGATCGGCATGGCGGGCCCCGGCGACATTGCCGCCGCCGCCGCCGATGCCCGCGCAAAGCAGCAGGCATGGGCCGCAGCCTCGCCCGACGAACGCGCCGCCGTCTTTGCCGAAGCGATCGCCGCAGCGAAGGTGAACGGATCGGAAATCGTCGAATGGATCATGCGTGAAAGCGGATCGGTCCGCGCCAAGGCCGAATTCGAACTGGGTATCACGATCAAGTCGCTGCAGCTCGCCATGGCGATGCCGCATCAGGCGCAGGGCCTCATCCTCCCCAGCGAGAGCGATAAGCTCAGCCTTGCCAAGCGTAAGCCGTTGGGCGTCGTCGGCGTGATCTCGCCGTTCAACTTCCCCCTGTATCTCGCCATGCGCGCGGTCGCACCGGCCATCGCGGTCGGTAATGCCGTTGTGCTCAAACCGGATCCGCGCACTGCTGTTTGCGGCGGCTTTACCATTGCGCGCATTTTCGAACTGGCAGGCCTTCCGGCAGGCGTGCTGCAGGTTCTACCCGGTGCGGGCGATGCGGGTGAGGCATTGTGCAAGGATCCCAATATCGCGATGATCCAGTTCACCGGATCGACCGGCGCGGGCCGCATGGTCGGGCGCACCGCCAGCGAACATCTGAAGAAGGTATCGCTGGAACTGGGCGGCAAGAATTCGCTGATCGTGCTGGAGGACGCAGACCTCGAACTCGCCGCGAAAAACGCGGCATGGGCGGCCTATCTGCACCAAGGCCAGATCTGCATGTCGGCGGGGCGCATCCTCGTGCAGGAAAGCGTGGCCGAGGAATTCACCGCAAAGCTGGCCGAGCATGCCAAGGCGCTACCTGTCGGCGATCCGGTATCCGGACAGGTCGCGGTCGGCCCGATGATCAACGCCCATCAACTCGACCATGCGATGAAGGTCATCGACGATAGCGTGTCCAGCGGCGCGAGCGTGGTGACAGGCGGCAGCGCCGAGGGCCTGTTCCTGTCTCCCACCGTGCTTTCCGGCGTGAAAAAGGGCATCTCCGCCTTCGACGAGGAGATCTTCGGGCCCGTCGCGGTCATCGTGCCCTTTGGCAGCGACGATGAAGCGGTCGCGCTTGCCAATGACACCGAATATGGCCTGTCCGCCGCCGTCATCACGCCCGACGTCGGGCGCGGTATGGCGATCGGCAATCGCCTCCATGCAGGACTGGTCCATATCAACGACCAGACCGTGAACGACGATGTCGTCAATCCTTTCGGCGGCGTCGGCGCATCGGGCAATGGCACCTCCATCGGCGGCCCCGCCAACTGGGAGGAATTCACCCACTGGCAGTGGATGACCGTCAAGGCAGAAGCCCCCGCCTATCCCTTTTGATCGCGCAGGTAAAAAAGATGTCAGACAATCATTACGACGTTCTCATCATTGGCAGCGGCGCTGCCGGCTGCGTGGTCGCGGATTACCTCGCCCGGCATACCGACAAGACGATTGCCGTGCTGGAAGCGGGCCCGATGGACCGCAATCCGATGATCCACATTCCGGCTGGCTATTCCAAGCTGCTCGCCAGGGATACCGCGGTCTGGCCCTATGAAACCGTGCCCGTGAACGGCGAACGCCGCCGTTTCCGCATGGGTAAGGTCGTAGGCGGCGGCACTTCGGTCAATGCGATGTGCTATGTGCGCGGGCAGAAGCAGGACTTCGACGCCTGGCAGGAAGCTGTAGGCGATGAAGCCGACTGGTCGTGGGAAACCATGCGCCAGAACTATATCGAGCAGGAAAGGAACGACACGTTCCATAACGAGCATCACGGCATTGACGGCCCGCTTTCGGTCGAGTTGCCAAAGGGCATCAACGAGCTGAACCAGCGCTGCATGCGCGCGTTTCAGGAATATGGCCTGCCCTATAACGCCGATTACAACGGCAAGGCGCAGACCGGCGTTTCGCCGGTGCAGACCAACACCGACAACGGCACGCGCGCAAGCGCGGCGGTCGCCTATCTCCACCCCCATGTCGACAAACGCCGGGTCACGCTGCTCACCTCCATGACGGTCACGCGCGTGATGATCGAGAACAAGCGCGCCACTGGCGTGAAGGTCAAGCGCGGCAATGGCGAGATCGAGATTACCGCCGATCTGGTCATCCTGTCGGCAGGTGCAGTGCAGTCGCCCAAGATCCTGATGCATTCAGGTATCGGCCAGCGCCAGCAACTTGAACATTTCGGCATCGAAGTGGTGCAGGAACTGAACGGCGTGGGCGAGAATCTGCATGATCACCCGATCATCCCCATCGCGGCCTTTGTTAAAGGCAATATGGGCTACCAGGCTGCGGCGCAAGGCACAGGCGCGATCCTTTCGGGCGCGCGTTACCTGTTTACCCGTGACGGGCCAGCATCGGGCAACGGGATCGAGACGGTCTCATACTGGAACCCCGACGATCACGCCGACGAACAGCCGACGGTGCAGTGTTATCACGAACCGATCATTTCCGAAGACGGCCTCAACCCCAGCGGATCGCGTTCGGGCGTGACCTTTGCGACCGTGGTGCTGCAGCCCAAGAGCCGTGGCTGGGTCCGGCTTGCCGATTCCGATCCGACGTCGATGCCGCTGATCAACCCAAATTTCGTCGGCCATGAACATGACCTCGACGTCGGCGTCAAGGCGGTGAAGGCCGTGCGCGACGTCATGGCGCAGCGTTCGCTGGCAGAAGTGATCGAGGAAGAATTCGTCCCCGGTGCCGCCGTGCAAACGGACGAGGAAATCGGCGCTTTCGTGAAAAAGGTGGCGACCACCATGTGGCACCCCGTCGGCACCTGCCGCATGGGCAAGGCTGACGATCCCGACACCGTGGTCGATGCCAAGCTCAAGGTGAAGGGTATCGAGGGGCTGCATGTCATCGACGCCTCGATCATGCCGCAGATCATCAGCGGCAACACAAACGCCCCGACGCAGGCACTGGCGCGTAATGCATCGAAGATGCTGGTGGCGGATTACTTCACCGCCTGAGGTTTCGGGTTGGCTGTCAACGCGAACTTCAGCGGCCAACCCCGCACTGACCAGCTTAGGTTGTCCGCCTGAATGCAAGTCGCTACCTGCCACTCAGGCTAAATGCGACGGCAGCGTGAAGCCAACTGAACAGGCTGACGCGCGAACAAAGGTGCCGCTGTTCCCTTCGCACATTCAACGTCTGGATTCAGGCGCCGGACAAGCCGCCTCTAATAACCGGAACCGGGCGCGACGCTGACATCACGAGAATCTGGCTTGGCAATGCCCGAGCGGCGCTTCACATGATGAGATCTCAAAGGTCGACCAGAATTCTCCAAAGATTTGAGTGCCCATTATTGTCCGGTTTGGCGCTCCATTTCTAAGCGGCGCCAAGCCTGCGCTTTCCCAAGCAAAATCGAATTTCTTCGAGTTCAAAAGCTGAAGGGAAAATGATTTATGGCACGCTTCACCCAGAAAGACATCGCTCGCTTCAAGGCTATCCGCGCTGCTCAGGCGAAGAAGGCCGGCAACGATAACGAGAAGCCCGCGGCAAAGTCGCATCCCAAGGCTGCATACGTGAACACCACGATGACCCCTGCGATGCTCAAGGCCAGCATCGAGGCGGCAGGGCTGCAGCGCGCAGCCTGACCCCCCACCACCAAAACCGATCGATCGCGAAGCCGCGTGCCCTATCGGGTGCGCGGCTTTTTGCATGCTTTCATTCGCAAAAGGAGGTTCTCTCATGCACGGTTTCCATGCATTCCGCCTGCCATTCCAGTTGCCCAGAACTGCCAACCTGCTCGATGTCTACGAGCTGCAGGACGTAAAGCCCGAGCAAGTGCCTCTGCTCATGCTTGTTCCCTTCGCCTTCGCGATCGGCGCCGTGAACCTCATCTGGCTCTATGCGACTGGCGCCACACTCCCGGCGATCCTGGCGGCCGCCTTCGGCCCTGCCATCATTATTTCGCTCTGGCTTCCTGCAACGGCCAACCTCCGGCACCGAGCACGCTCCGTCTGGGGGAAAGATGCCAAGCTGATGACCATCATCAGCGCCATCATCACCACCTGCCTACTGATGGCCGCCATCACGGCACACGGGGTTACGCCAATGGCGCTCATCATCATGGTGTTCGCCGCAGCCTGGAATCCGGCGCTTCATGGCGGGCTGCTCCTCGCAGAAGCGCGAGCATTCCGAAGAGCGAACCACATCGGCGAATACGCAATTCGCATCGACAGCAAGGAAGACTGTCCACTCGCCTGAGGGACAGAAATCCAAGCAACACCGACAAGACCAGGTGAAACGACCCGGTTGGGTCGAGGGG
>JAPYSD010000333.1 GCA_029936705.1 Croceicoccus sp.
GTTCGGTGCGCGGCTATGGCTATCAGCAGCTGGGTCCGCGTTCGCAGGAACCCAATCCCGATTACGATCCGACCGATCCCGACAACAACGAGGACCAGTTCGACTATTTCCCCATCGGCGGGCGCAGCCTGAACGAGGCGTCGTTCGAACTGCGCTATCGCTGGGACAATTTCGGCGTGGTCGGCTTTGTCGACGCGGGGCAGGTCTATGAAGCGACGACGCCGCAATTCTCGAACCTGCGCTATGGCGCGGGCATCGGCGGGCGGTACTATACCAACTTCGGCCCGCTGCGCGTCGATGTCGCGCTGCCGCTGAACCGGCGGCCCGGCGACAGCAGGTTCGGGCTGTATATCTCGATCGGGCAGGCGTTCTGATGGCTGACGAAGCGACCATGCCACCCGAGGATGCGACCACCGAAGAGCACGACCGTGCCCCGGCCGAACACCATCGCGGACGCACCATCGCCAAATGGATCGGCATCGTGCTGGCAGGCCTGGTCGCACTGGTCGCGATCCTGCTGCTGCTGCTCAACACCGGTCCGGGCAAGCGCTTCATCATCGGCCAGCTGGAAGGCATGGAATTCCAGAACGGTATGGAAATCGGCATCGGTTCGATCGACGGATCGATCTATGGCGCGATGACCATTCGCGACCTGGAAGTGCGCGATCCCAAGGGCGTGTTCCTGACCTCGCCCGAACTCGCGGTCGACTGGTGGCCCTTTGCCTTCGTGAACCGCCATGTCGACGTGCGCTCGCTGACCAGCCCGCTGATCACGCTGCAGCGCCTGCCCGAATTCAAGGAAACGCCGCCAAGCAACGATCCGCTTCTGCCCGACCTCGACATCGACGTGAACCGGCTGCGCATCGACCGTTTCGTCGCCGAGGCCCCCGTCACCGGAACGCGCCGCGTGCTGGGCATGGCGGGCGAAGTGCATATCGCCGATGGCCGCGCGCAGGTGCAGTTCGGCGCGAACACGCTGCGCGAAGAGGGCTCGCGCATGCCGGGCGGCGACCGTCTGGCACTGACGCTCGACGCGGTGCCGGAAGAGAACAAGCTGGACATCGACCTGGCGCTCGACGCGCCGGCCGACGGTGTGATCGCAACGATGGCGGGTCTGACCGAACCGCTGAAGGTACGGCTCGACGGCGCGGGCGACTGGCAGCGCTGGGCGGGCAAGCTCAATGCCGACCTGGCGGGCAGCGAATTCGCCCGGCTGGACCTGACCGCGCGCGACGGCACGATTACCGTCGAAGGGCCGACCCGCGTCGCCCGCCTGTTCGAGGGACCGACCGCCGCGCTGCTGGGGCCGGTGCTGAACATCGACCTGACCGCCGCGCTGAATGAACGCCGCGCGCAGCTTTCGGGCGGCGTGGGCAGCGATGCGTTCCGGCTCGATACCGATGGCGGGATCGACCTGTCGGACAACAGCTTCAACGACCTCGACGTGCGGTTCGTGCTGTTCCGCCCCTCCGCGCTGGCGGAGAACCTGGCGGGGCGCGGCATCACCGCCGACCTGACGCTGGACGGCGAATTCGCCACGCCCGCGGTCGATTACGACATCACCGCGGCGCGCATCGCGATGAACGACATGGGGATCGACAATCTGCGCGCCAGCGGCAACGCGGTGGTGCGTTCGGACCAGATCCTGATCCCGGTCGAGGCCAGCATCGCCCGCATCACCGGTGTCGACACGGTCGCGGGCGGCAGCCTGCAGAACGTCCGCCTGTCGGGCGACATCGCGATCGAAGGTCCGCGCATCCTGTCGGACAACATGACGATCCGTTCCGACCGGCTGAACGCCGACCTTGTGCTGCTGGCCGACACCTCCACGGGCGTCTATACCGGCGCGATCGACGGGCGGCTCGACGATTACCGGATCGAGAGTGTCGGCATCTTCGACATCACCACCGACGTCGACCTGACGACCGAGGCGAATGGCGGCTTTGCGCTGGCGGGCCGCGTCGGCGTGCGGTCGACCCGGATCGAGAATCAGAACCTGGCCGACTTCCTTGGCGGCAACGCGGTCGCGGGCGCCGACATACGCTATGGCGGCGACGGGACCTTGCGGTTCCGCAATCTGCGGCTGGAATCGCCGGGTGCACGGATTACCGGCGGCTATGGCTCCTATTCCCCGGACGGGCGGATCGCACTGAACGCCGACGCGGTGTCGGATGCCTATGGCGCGATCGGCGTGCGGGTCGCGGGCACGATCAGCAATCCCGATGCGCGCATCACGGCAGAGCGCCCGGGCCTTGGCATCGGGCTGGCGAACCTCAACGCGCGGGTCACGGGCGCACCGGGGGGCTACCGCCTCGTCGCCGATGCCGAAACCGATTACGGCCCCCTGACCGCCGACATGGTGCTGGGAACCGGGAATGTAACCACGCTCGATATTACCGAGGCGAACCTGGGCGGTATCGCCTTTGCAGGATCGCTGCGGCAGACGCCCGCCGGGCCGTTCGCAGGGCGGTTGACCGCCGACGGACAGGGCCTGGGCGGCGTCGTGCGCCTGTCGGCCGAGGGGAAGTACCAGCAGGCGCTGGTCAACCTTCGCGCCAACAATACCCAGCTCCCCGGCCCCGGCAATTTCGCGGTCGAGGCCGCCATCGTCGATGCGCGCATCGTGCTCTACGATCAGCCGCTGGTGAAGGCGGATGCGCAGATTGCGGGCTTTACCTATGGCACCACCAGGCTGGCGGCGGGCCGGGTCAAGGTCGACTACCGCGACGGGCGCGGCAACGCGCAATTGGTGGCCGAAGGTGTCGCGGGCGTGCCGTTCCGCGTGGCCGCCAATGCCGATCTGCAGCCCGAATTGTGGCGCATCGCGGCCAACGGGCGTGCACGCGGCATCGATTTCGCCACCGACGGTCCCGCCCGCATAGTGCCCGGCAGCGACGGCAGCTACAAATTGCTGCCCAGCACGGTCGAGCTTGGCGGCGGGCAGATCCGCCTGGCGGGCAATTACGGCAATGGCATCAAGCTGCAGAGCCGGATGGAAGGCATCGACATCTCGCTCGCCAATGCGTTCTCGCCGGGCCTCGGCCTTGGCGGCGAGGCGAGCGGCAGCCTCGATTTCCAGCAGACCTCGCCCGGCGCCTTCCCGCGTGCCGATGCGCGGATCCATATCGACGACTTCACCCGCACCACCGCTGCCGCGGTCAGCCAGCCGGTCGACATCAATTTCGTCGGCAAGCTGCTGGCGGACGGGGGCGAGGCCCGCGCGGTCCTGCGCCGCAGCGGCACGGTGATCGGGCGGCTGGTCGCCTCGCTGCGTCCATTGCCGCCGGGCGCCGGCGACTGGACGACACGCATGCTGGCAGCGCCGCTTGGCGGGGGGTTCCGCTATAACGGGCCCGCGGACACGCTGTTCTCCTTTGCCGGGCAGCCGGACCAGACGCTGGCCGGACCGCTTGCGGTCGCTGCCGACTTCTCGGGCCGGGTGCAGCAGCCCGAGCTGGCCGGTATCGTGCGCGGCCAGAACCTGACCTACGAGAACCAGACCTATGGCACGCGGCTGACGAAGATGAACCTGCGCGGCCGCTTTACCGGCAGCCGGTTCGAGCTTGAAAGCATGGACGCGCGCGCGGGCGACGGCACGGTCTCGGCGCAGGGCTTCGTCAGCCTTGCGGCGGACAGCGGCTATCCGATGGATATTCGCGTGACGATGGACGACGCGCAGCTGGCCGACAGCAATGCGCTGGCCGCCACGGCGACGGGCAATCTGTCGCTGACCAAGCAGGCGGGCGAGACCGCTTTGCTGTCGGGTCAGATCCGCCTGCCGGAAACCCGCTACAAGATCGTGCGCCAGGCCGCGGCCGAGGTGCCCACGCTGACCGGCGTGCGCTTCAAGCCGCCGCGCGGGCGGCAGCGCATCACCGGCGACGAACCGGCCGAACCGCAGCCCGGCCTGTTCGACATGGTCCGGCTGGACCTCTCGGTCGAGGCGCCGGAGCGGCTGTATGTCTCGGGCATGGGGCTGGAGAGCGAGTGGAGCGCCGATCTCAACCTGTCGGGCACCAGTGCGGCACCCAGCCTGGCGGGCGAGATCGAGCTGATCCGCGGCACGCTGGGCTTCGCGGGACGCTCGTTCGAGCTGGAGGAAGGGCTTGTCACCTTCAACGGCGGCAATACCATCGACCCGACGATCAACCTGCAGGCGAGCGAGGATATCGAGGACGTCACCGTCAGGGTCGGCGTCACGGGCCGCGCGATGGACCCGCAGATCGCCTTCAGCAGCACCCCCGGCCTGCCGCAGGACGAGATCGTGTCGCGCATCTTGTTCGGCAGCTCGGTCGCCAACCTGTCCGCGATCCAGGCGGTGCAGCTGGCCGCCTCGCTCAATTCGCTGCGCGGATCGGGCGGCGGCGGGCTGAACCCGCTCGGCACGCTGCGCTCCGCGACCGGGATCGACCGGCTGCGCGTGCTGGGCGGCGACGACGAAACGGGCCGCGGCACGGCGCTGGCGGCGGGCCAGTACCTGACCGACGACATCTATGTCGAGCTGATCACCGATGCGCGCGGCTTTACCGCCACGCAACTCGAAGTGGCGCTTACGCCCGCGCTGTCGGTGCTGAGCACGGCGGGCGGTTCGTCGGCTGTCGACGTGTCGGTCCAGTACCGGAAGGATTATTGATGCGTGTCGCTGCCGCCCTTGTCCTGCTGGCGCTGGC
>JAPYSD010000334.1 GCA_029936705.1 Croceicoccus sp.
TTTCAGGCCAGGCCTGGCTTGTCGCCGATCACCGGCGCCTTTTGCGGCCATGCGCCGAACAGCACCCGGGCGCG
Organism: Croceicoccus sp.; assembly: GCA_029936705.1. Lineage (GTDB taxonomy): Bacteria > Pseudomonadota > Alphaproteobacteria > Sphingomonadales > Sphingomonadaceae > Croceicoccus. Next base: position 75 of record JAPYSD010000334.1, read on the forward strand.
AGGGACGAAGCGCTGCAAAGCCCACACCGCCCCCAGGCTGAGGATGAAGGCGCTCAGAGGCAGGACCAGTCCGCTGTCTCCCAAGATGCGCCGCGCCGCGCCAAGCGCCAGCACATGCACCAGGTAGACCCCCATCATGCAACTGGCGGCGGACTGCACGTTCAGCCGCAGCCGGTCTGCCGCCGGTGCAAGCGCCAGCGCCAGCGCGATGGCAAGCGTGCCGACGACATAGGGGATCGTCACATCCGCGACGGGCGACAGGCACAGCCATGTCAGGGCCGCGGCCACGACCGCCAGCCCGCTGGCCGCCGCGCCGCGGGCGACCCGCGGCGCGCCCCCGCAAAGCAGGGCGGGCGCTGCGTGCAGCCATTGCACCAGCGGAGCATCCCACCCCTGTGCAGCCGGATACCAGAGCGAAGCCGTGACCAGCATGGCGCTGGTCCCCAGGGTAGCCGGCCAGAACAGCAATTCCGCCGGCAGGCGCTGCTTTACGCTGCCCAATACCAGCAGCGCCGCGAACAGGAACGGCAGGAACCAGAGATGGATCGCGGTTCCGACCACCAGCGAAAGCGGCGCCGATCCCGTTTCCATCACCGGCTTCCCGGTGCCGAGATGGACCGCGCCATAAAGGACCGACCACAGCGCCCAGGGCACCAGCAGGTTCAGGAACAAGGCCCACGCCGATCGCCGGCGCCCATGATTGACGCCAAGCTCGATCGCCGGGGCAAGGACGAGGAATACGACAAGTCCGGCATAGCCGAACTCGCGCGCCGGAGATCCTGCATGAAAGACCACGATGCCGAACGCCGCCATGATCCTGAGCAGTTCGACCGATTGCACGCGCCCTTGTGCCGACAAGCGGACCGAAGCCGGATGCTGGAAGGCTGAAGTCCGCATGGCATGTTCCCGGATGTCGCGACGCGGCAACCTGTGCCATTCGCTAAACGCAGGCTATCGGGAATTGTGCTGATGGCGACCCGGGGGTTGATCGGTCGTGGTCGATATCGGACGAAGCGCTGCCGTGCGTGCGTAAGGGCTTGATCGCGGGGCTAGCGGTTGTCACACACGGGCGTCGTGCTATGCTGCAGCGCAGCAGGGCGTGATCGGCTGATATCGTTGAATCTCGTATCGTGAAATTGGGGGCTTGTTCATGGGGTCGACGCGCAAGGGTATCGTACTGGCCGGTGGATCGGGGACCCGTCTATATCCGTTGACGCGGGGCGTATCGAAGCAGCTGGTTCCGGTTTATGACAAACCGATGATCTATTATCCGCTGGCGGTGCTGATGCTGGCGGGCATTCGCGAGATCCTGATCATCACCACGCCCGAGGACCAGGCGCAGTTCCGGCGGTTGCTGGGCGACGGGTCGGAATGGGGTCTGGCGCTCGAATATGCGGTGCAGCCCAGCCCCGACGGGCTGGCGCAGGCGTTTCACATCGGTGCCGATTTCGTGAAGGGCCATCCCAGCGCTTTGGTGCTGGGCGACAACATCTTCTATGGCCACGGCCTGCCCGAACAGCTGGCCGCCGCCGATGCGCGGACCGATGGGGCTAGCGTATTCGCGTACTGGGTGTCCGACCCCGCCGCCTATGGCGTGGTCGGCTTCGACAAGGCCGGGATGGCCACCAGCCTCGAGGAAAAACCCGCGCAGCCGAAGTCGAACTACGCGGTGACGGGCCTCTATTTCTATGACGAGACGGTGGTGGACCGCGCCCGCGACCTGAAGCCTTCGCCGCGCGGCGAGCTCGAGATCACCGATCTCAACCGGCTCTACCTCGACGACGGTTCGCTGTCGGTCGAGATCATGGGCCGCGGCTATGCCTGGCTCGACACCGGCACGCATGGATCGCTGCTGGATGCGGGCACCTATGTGCGCATCACTGAGGAGCGGCAGGGGCTGAAGATCTGCTGTCCCGAAGAGATCGCCTGGCGCAATGGCTTCATCGGCGACGACCAGCTGCGCCGCATCGCCGAGCCGCTGAAGAAATCGGGCTATGGCGACTATCTGCTCGGCCTGCTCGATCACGGACCCGATTGAGGAGTGCGCCGCGATGAACATCGTCGAGACCCGCCTGCCGGGCGTATTGATCGTCGAGCCCAAGGTGTTCGGCGACGAGCGCGGCTTCTTCATGGAAAGCTGGAACCGCGCGCGCTTTGCCGAGGCGGGGCTGGACATCGATTTCGTGCAGGACAACCATTCGCGTTCACGACATGTCGCCGAGGAAAACATTCAGCAACTGGGGTAACTCGTCGATGCTGGTCCGGCGGATAAAGCGGCCCACCGGCGTAATACGCTGATCATCGCGCGAGGCGGACTGCACCCCGTCGGCATCGGATCCGGCCACCGTCATCGAGCGGAACTTGTACATCCCGAAAAAGCGGTTGCCCCGGCCCATTCTGCGCTGGACGAAGAGCACCGGCCCCCCGTCCTGCAGCTTGATCGCAAGCGCGACGACCACCAGAAGCGGCGCCAGGATCAGCAGGGCAAGGCCCGCGAAACTGACATCCATCAGCCGCTTCACCGCACGGTTGCGCAGCGAAAGCGGGCGCGCCGAAACCACCATCGAGGTGAAATCCTTGTGCCGGCGCAGCCCGATGGCGGCCAGATCGCGGGCGACCTCGCTCACGACCTCTCCATCGATGCCTGCCGCACGGAGAAAGAATGCCCAGTGCTTGCGCTTCGACATCGGGCAGCTGACTATGACGCGGTCCATATTCTCGACGCAGCGTCCCAGCCGGTCGAGGGCGCCCGGATCGCCGACCTCGATATTCAGCATGCTGTCGTGGGCGTTGACTTTGTACGCGTTGGGCGTGGAAACCTTTGGTCCGCCGTCATCGATCACGAGCACGTTCTGTGCGCCCGGCCCCCAGTTTGCCCGGACATAGCGGGCGATGAAGACACGCAGAACGCCCATCAGCAAGATCGACAGCGCGGTCCCGATGGTGAACGCAACGCGCGAGAAATCTTCCGTGACTTTCGCGTAGAAGGTTACGAACAGCAGCAGGCCCGTCGCAAGCATCATCGCCGAAATGACGCGCGAGACCGCAAAGCTGAGCCGGGTCAGGGCCTGCGCCGAATAGGTCCGGTTGTACATGGCAAGGACGATGAACATCGGCATCAGCAGCAATGCCTGCCTGATCGCCGTGGGCAGGAGAAAATTGTTCGATCGCACGGCGCCGGAAATCATGAACGATACCATGATGATGGCAAGATCGCAGATCGCCATCAGCGCATAGGTCTGCAGCCGCAACCGTTCGAGCGAAGGCGCGAACGGGCGGGCCGCCGCGCCGCGCCATGGGGAGAGATCTACATGCGTGTTCACCGCTTGGGTGTCTCCGGTAGAAGCGGGTGCTTCAAGTCGACTTACCGTTCCCACGAAGCACCCGCGCCAGATCGAAATCGTTCGTTCGATACCATGCAACACCTTTACCCTTAGAGTTCCAGAGTCGTCATTCAGTAGCGCACAAAAAATCGCCGCTGACACGGCCAGCGATGGCCCCGATCGGCTGAACCGCACAGGTGCAGCTTTCCGACCGCAGTGCGTATATCGCGGTTGCAACATCGCACCCTAGGGCGTTTGTTGCAATGCAGTATCGCAGTATCGGCAATTGCTTAATCGCAATTTAACGATCCCGCGCCCGATAGTGTCCGCGTTAACCCTAAATTGTTATCGAAACTCGTTAATCGCACTGCTTTGGTGCGAGCTGGTCGCAGCATTGGAAAAGATCGGTGCACCTACGCGCACTTATAGCTTTTGATCAAACGTCGGGTTTTTACGCGCGGGCGGCTGACGCGCATGGTCCGCAGCACCTCAAAGGCGCGAGAACTGTGGCTGTTTAACTAGCGAGACTTTGCATTGGCCGGATTTTGCTAACCATTATCTCGAAATCGCTATTGTCGTTCGACCAGTCCAGACAGTTCCTCCCAGCACATGGAGCCGTCAAAAGGGACGCCGAGCCATGTTCCCGCATCGAAGGTTTCGGTTGAAACTTGCACCCGTCTACCACTACGGGTCATGCGATAGTCCTGCCGGTCGCTGAGCAGGGGAAAGAGGATCCGATGCGCGCCACCCCCGATTTCGATTTCGCCTTGGGCGAGACTGCTGACATGATCCGCGAGACGGTGTCCCGCTTCGCCGACGAGCAGATCGCGCCGCTTGCTGAAAGGACTGACCGCGAGGACACGTTCCCGCGCGATCTTTGGGAGCCGATGGGCGAGCTTGGCCTGCACGGCATCACGGTGGGCGAGAAATGGGGCGGCCTGGGCCTGGGATACCTGGAGCACCTGATCGCGGTCGAGGAAGTGTCGCGTGCCAGCGCGTCCGTCGGCCTGTCCTATGGCGCGCATTCGAACCTGTGCGTGAACCAGATCCACCGTTGGGCCTCGGACGCGCAGAAGGACAAGTATCTACCAAGGCTGGTGAGCGGCGAACACGTCGGCAGCCTGGCTATGAGCGAGGCAGGCGCGGGCAGCGATGTCGTGTCGATGAAGCTGCGCGCCGACAAGGTCGAGGGCGGCTGGAAGCTGAACGGCACGAAGTTCTGGATCACCAATGCCCCCTATGCCGACGTACTGGTCGTCTATGCCAAGACC
>JAPYSD010000335.1 GCA_029936705.1 Croceicoccus sp.
GGATATAGGAATAGCGGCAGACCGCGCCTTCATCGATGCCGCCCAAGCTTTCGCAGGCATCGACCTGGTTGCCGTCCTGCGCCGGGCCCGCGATCGGGGTGCCGTTGAACAGCGGGACATAGATGCCCGGATTGCTGACCGGCGAATAGCCCGACGGATTGCGCGAGAACGGCTGCTGCGTGAAGTCGCGCTCTGTCGTGGGCAGTTCGGAGCGGCGCTGATAGCCCGCGCCGATCATGATATTGGCATCGCCCAGGTTCTTGCCGAACAGGATCGAACCCTGCCAGTCGCCGTCGGACCCGTCGATGAAGGTGTAGTTACCCTCGACCTCGAGCCCGTCGAACCCGCGGCGGGTGACGAAGTTGGCCACGCCCGCGATCGCGTCCGAGCCATAGGTCGAGGCCGCGCCGTCCTTCAGCACCTCGATCCGGTCGAGCGCGAACATCGGGATCAGGTTGGTATCGACCGCGCCGTCGCCCGGTTCGGGCATGTAGCGGCGGCTGTTGAACAGGACCAGCGTGCGTTCGCGGCCTAGGTTGCGCAGGTTCAGCGATCCGACGCCCTGGCTGTTGCCCGCACCGTACTGGTTGGAATCGCCCAGCGAGGTACCGACCGACGGCAGCGTCTTGATGAATTCCAGCGGGCTTTCGATGCCGCGGGTCTGCAGCTCCTCTGTGCCGAACACGTCGACGGGCAGCGCGCCGTCTTCCTGTTCGCCGGTCCGCAGGTACGAGCCGGTGACCACGATCTCGCGCGGGGCCGGTTCGGTGCCCAGCGGCTGCGGATCGGCCGCGATGGTGGTGTCGGCGTCCTGCGCCGTGGCGGGTGCCGCCAGTCCGATGGACGCGACCGCGCCCAGTGCCGAACCGAGCAGGTAATATGACTTCACCTTCATTTGTCCTCCTCCCACTTCCCTGTCTGTGACCGGTCTTTGCCGGTTCAGTTGTTTCAATTGGCGGTGTCTGCCGGCGGCCCGTCGGGCAGGTCGGCAACGGGTTCCATTTCGGGGCCGCCCGTTTCGAAGATCGCGGCCTGCCGGTCCGCGCCATATGGCTTCCACACGAAGCCGTCGGCGCAGCGGATCTCGCGGCTATCGGCGGGCATCTTGTAGAAGGCGGTCCAGCACGAGTGCATCTTGTCGGCCAGCGCGCGGTCCGCCGCATCGGCTTTGGGGCCGCCCCAGCTGGACTTGTCGATCGAATCGAACGTGAACATCAGCTCGGCCGAGTGGATCGGGCCGTTCTTCCATTCGGTCTTGCGGAACGCCGGGACGTGGTCAAAGCGATAGAGGAAGGCGGGCGCGCCGCTGTCCCCCGCTTCGCCGGCCAGCGTGCGTGCATTGTCGAACCCGCCTTCGCCCGCGTTGGTGCCGACCATGACCGGCACGTCCTGCTCGGTCCCGGCCTTCAGCGCGTCGCCCGTCGCATTCGGGTTCCAGGCATTCTTGGTGAGATAGAAACCGTACATCAGCGACCGCGTCGCCACCAACGTCTGCGCCGAAATGCTGCGCAGGTCGTCGGCGGTGGCATCGGCGCCCAGGCCGATGTCGCCCAGCGCCTTGATCGCGGCCTCGGTCGCCTCGCCCTCGTCACGGTCGGGGCGCAGCAGCGATCCGGACTGGATCACCGCCTTGTGGTAAAGCCCCCTGGCCGCGGGCAGCGACAGCAGGCCGGTGACCAGCCCGCCGCCCGCCGACTGGCCCGCGACGGTGACGTTGGACGGATCGCCGCCGAATGCCGCGATATTGTCGCGCACCCATTCCAGCGCGGCGACCGTGTCCATCAGCGCGTAATTGCCGGTGCCTTCCTCGTCCCCTTCCGCGACCAGCGCGGGGTGGGTGAAATTCGCCATCGAGCCGAGGCGGTAATTGACGCCTACGGTAATTACTCCGTCGCGCGCATTGGCGCTGCCGTCATAGGAGCCGAGGCTGCCCGCGCCGAGGAAATAGGCGCCGCCGTGCAGCCACACCACCACCGGCGCACCCTTGGCATTCGCGGGTGCGAAAAGCGTGAGATAAAGGCAGTCCTCGGACTGTGCGCCCTGCACGCCGCCGAAGTTTGGAACCGAGGGATCGGGATCGACGGGCTGCGCGCAGGCAGGCTCGTTCGCGGTTGCGGTACGGATTCCGCGCCATGCCGGAACGGGCTGCGGCGGTTTCCAGCGCAGCGGTCCGACCGGCGGTGCTGCATAGGGTATGCCGCGGAAGACATTGACGCCATCTTGCGAGTCGCCCGACAGGCTGCCTTGCTCGACATCCACGACGACAGGCGTGGGCGCGGGCGGCATCTGCGCGTGAACCGCCGTGATACCGACGGTCGCGACACCGATTGCAGCAGCCGTGAGCAGCCTGCCAGTCATATCTTCTCCCATTCTTATCGGGAGTATGCATAGCACAAAGATTGGCGCTGCCAACCCAAAAATAGAATATAGGGTATGGCAATTTCAAAGAGGGGCGCTAGGCAGGGCGATACAGGGCAGGCAATGGTCCGAATACAGGGTTTCGTACAGGGGAAAGGAAGCGGCAGGCGGATGCGGGTAGGGGTCCGATCAGGTCGGCGGTATGCCGCGGCGCGCGCGGCTCGCCATGCAAAGGGGCGCGCCGCTTGCCGCGACGCGCCCCCCATATCTGGCCGCAAGCAAACCGCCCCCGGTCGATTCGCGCCGATCGCGGCCCTATTCGGCGGCGACGGCCACGGCCTGGTCCTCGCGGAACAGCATGTGGTCGTAGTTGGAGCGATAGAACATGTCCTTCACGTCCTCGTCGAACCCTTCGAGCGAGGCTTCGAACTTGCCGAACGGATCGCGCGTCCCTTCCGGGTGCGGATAGTCGCTGGAGAACATGTAGAGCTCGGGCACGCTGTCCTTGATCATGCGGCCGACGTCTTCGTTCGGGAACGGGGTGAAGCGGACGGCACGCTTGATGTAGTCCGACGGCTTCATATCCATCGACTGCAGATAGGGATCGGACTTGGAGAACGACAGATAGCCGTGATCCAGCATGCGCAGGAATTCGGGCACCCAGCCAGCGCCGCATTCGATCACCCCGCCGCGCAGGTCGGGGAAGCGCTGGAACACGCCGTCATAGACCAGCGCGGTCAGGAACTCCTGCGGCGCGTACCACAGGCACATGAAATCGGGGAAGCGCAGGTTCTCGCCCCCGCCGTGCAGGTCGGGCGAGCGCTCGCGCCCGTTGTTCATGTAGCCGTCAGGCTGGCGCTTGGTGCCCGGGCCGATGTGCAGCTGGAACGGGATCCGGTTGTCCTGAAGATACTGCCAGAACGGATCGTACACCGGGTGACCCGGCGAACGGCCGCCCGCCGCCTCGGCAGAGAACATCACCGCGCCCGCGCCCTTGCCGACCGCGAACTTCGCTTCTTCCAAAGCGCGCTCCGGATCGTCGAGCGGGCAGAAGGCGACCGCGACCAGCCGCTCGTCCGCGTTGCAGAAATCGATCTGCGCCAGGTTCAGTGCGCGCGCGGCGGCATAGGCCTGGTCCTCGGACTTGGCGCGGGTGATGGCGGCCAGGCCGAAGGTGGGGAACACCAGCTGGCTGTTGAAGCCCAGCCAATCGAGCGCCTCGACGCGTTCCTCCTTGTCGAAACCGCCATAGCCGAGCCAGCCCTTGGGCCCCTCGATCGGGTTGGCGGCGACCTTGGCGCGTTCCTCGGGGTTGTTCTTCCGCGCCCTGGCCGCGTCGATCATCTTGACGATGCGCTCGCCGCCCTCGCCCTTCGAATACACCTGCGAATATTTTTCCTTGTACTCGCCCTCCAGATAGGGGGCCAGCCAGTCCTGCGTTTCCATGGTGTGAGCATCCGCGTCATTCACGATGCGCCCGCCGACATATGTCATAGGTCTCTCCTGTACGTGCTTGCTGTGATGTCCCAAGCATCGGATAAACTGGAACGCGAGTCAAAAGATTTTATGGTGGGCTTTTTCAGCGGCGATTCTGGTGCTTGCGTTGCAAGAAAGTGGATAGTTTACAAGGATATATCCGAAATGTCGCCAGCTAATTGGACGCGATGCCGCAAGGTTCTGGTAATGATCAGCCGCGAATCACCTTTGACAGCGGCAGCGATTTGAGACAGCGAGTCAATGAAACAGAGTACGTGTCAAAACACGCGAAAGGGAGGACGAATGGTTGACCTGAGCAGGCTGCTGGTGCCCGAGGAAGCCGGGGAAGGGCGCTATCGCGGGCCGACGGGGCCAAGTTTCGGCAGCCGCCTGTTCGGCGGGCAGGTGTTCGCGCAGGCGCTGATGGCGGGTTCGCTGGCGGAAACGGATGGGCGGCTTGCCCATTCGGCGCATGGCTATTTCCTCAAGGCCGGGGCCTCCGCAGATCCGCTGGACCTGTCGGTGCAGCCCCTGACGGAGGGGCGCAGCTTTGCCACCCGCCGGATCGAGGCGTCGCAGGGGGGCGGCACGATCTTCACTATGGTCGCATCGTACCACCGGGCAGAGGAAGGTTGGCAGCACGCCGCCGAAGTGGTGCCGCCGATCGGGCCGGAAGCCGCGCAGCAGCGCCTGGCCGAATGGATCGACGCGCAGGAGGACGCGCAGCTGGCGAAATTCGCCAGCCGCCTGACCGAGCGCCCGGTCGAATTGGCCCCCTTCGATCCCGCCACGGTCTTCGGCAATGGCCGGACCAGCCCGGCGT
>JAPYSD010000336.1 GCA_029936705.1 Croceicoccus sp.
CACGATGGCAGTCCTCATTTTCAACTCCGTCCATGGCAGGGCCGCTAAGCGCCCCGATTTAGCCAAAACTGGCGGAAAGGCCGCCCGTCACGGGTGTTTATAGGACGCACCAAAGGAAAGGCCCAAATCATCCTGAAATTAGATTTTTTCACGCCTCCACGGCGCGGTTTTGGGCGACGGTGAGGCCCATCCTATAATCAGCGTAGAGCACAGGGTTTCAAAGGATCACGCCACATGGACAAAGCCGTCCTCATGGGCACAGAAATGAATAGCAGCGGGGGCAAGCGCTCACTCGTGCACTGGCGTCCCAACGCAACAATCAATGGTCACGGACTGATCATCGGCGCTTCCGGCACCGGCAAGACCTACCGCTTGAAGGCGACGGCTAGTGCGCTCGCCTATGAGTACGGCGCCAGGGTCATCATCATCGATCCACACGGCGACATTTCAACCGAGGGCGAGCAGCGCGCGCATTTCAATGAGACCTCACCCTATGGCCTGAATCCGCTCAAGGTAAATCCCGACCCAGTATCTGGCGGCGTCAATCGTGCGGTCCGCAACTTCCTCGCGACGATCAATCGCTCTTCCCACCGCCTTGGTGCAAGACAGGAAGCTGCCATGCGGCGGCTGGTCGAGGACATCTACGCGAAGAACGGTTTCGATGCGTCAGACCCGCGCACCTGGAACCCGATGACGAACCCTGATGTTCGGGGGCGATCGCGCAGCCAGCACGTCTATCCGAACGTGTCCGATCTCAAGCACTATGCTCTTTTCAAGTACAAGCAGCTCATGACCGGTGCTGGCGGCCCTGCCTTCAAGGCGCTCACCGAGCTCAACAGGACCATCAAGACCTTGAACAAGCAGGTCCTGCGCGAACACGGCGACATATCCGAGAAGGCTGCGATCGATCATATCTCGGATGCCGATTCCGACAAGCTCGAGAAGCTCAAGCTGAAGGCGATCGAAAGCTACCAGGAGTACGTCACGGCGACCAAGACCGGCGACGAGATCAACGACCTCCTTCGCTACACCGATATCAAGACCCTCGAAAGTCTCGTCGACCGTATCGACCACCTCGAGAAGGCTGGCATCTTCAAGGATTCACCTCCCGTCTTCAGCGGCGATGTGGGCGTCCATGTCTACGATATCCATGCGCTCGGCCGTGACGAGCAGAAGATGTTCGTCGACGTCCTCCTCGAGGATCTCTGGAACGAGCAAAAGGCCAAGGGGCCCGTTCCAGCGCCAAACACCTTCATCATCATGGATGAAGCCTCGATCTTCGTCGACAAGGACAGCGATCACATCATCAACATCCTCGTCCGCGAGGCGCGCAAGTTCGGTCTCGGGATCATCTTCGCCTCCCAGTCGATCAATCACTTCAGCGAGGACGTTCTCGCCAACGTCGGGGTCAAGCTGATCCTCGGCGTCGATCAGCTTTTCGTCGGGGAAATGGCCCGCAAGCTTCGTGTTGATGCTCGCCGGATCGATTCCATTCGTCCGAGGCAGTCAGCCCTAATCCAGACCAAGGTCATCGGTGACCAGAAAAGCGATTATGTCGACATATTTCTCTCGCGCTGATTGGCTCGAATGCTTCGTCCAGCCTGGAAAGACCGCAAGCTGGGCCCAGCGCCCACTCATCGACGAACGCCTGACCCGGCGAGGAAAGGTGTGCCTGAAGAAGCTGCGCGACCATATCCCGGCCAGCAGCTTCATGTTGATCAGGATACTTCGCATCAATGATCCTCCCCGGCAGATCGAAGTCGAGATGCACCAGGTCCAGTCGGCGCCCGGGGGAACGCGCATTCGGGGCATGCTTGTCGATCGCGCCCACATGGCAGCCTATGAAAGCCACTGCGCAGAACTCATCGCCATTGGCGCTGAGCTCGTCAGCCGCTGGCCCGAAAATGCCCGCCCGCGTGCCATCGGACTTATCACCGACGGCCAGATTCTGGCCATCAATCCGGGGCGACCAGAGGCGAGGGCCTACAGCTGGCTGCACGACCATCTTTCGGGTCAAAGCCCTTGCGTGCCCGTTATCGGTGAAACATCAGAGCCCTTCGCTATCGCACGCATGGCGATAGCAAACTGATCGAGGAGCAATTCGTGAACGTCTATATCATCCGCAAAACGTCCGGTGAGATCATGACTGTCAACCGCACCATCGACGGTGTATCGCTCGAAGCCTTCGCTATCGGCATCACCTCGGTTGATAGAAAGAAAGCGAGCAAGGACGCGATCAAGGCTGCAATCGAGAATTCAGCCGACGCCAGTGCATTCGTCGACGCCGAAGACGACGAGGGAACTGCCTACAAGATCGAACGACACTTCGTGGCAGGCTGACCAGTCATGAGCAGCGGCAGCTTCCACTCCGTTGCAAGCTGGGACGCGCTCCTCGCGAAGCAACCCCTGATATCCGTTCCGCCGGGGGATCGGCCTCGCGGTGCGATTTCGAGGGCCGATGGCGTCTACCTGCGCCGCGGTATGGAAGTTACACATCTTTCAGAGTCGAGCGGCCTCGCACTCGCGCTTAAAGATCACTCTATCCTAATAATTGTGGAAGCTGACGAGCGAACCTGTAGAATGACGCGTATCCCCCACACGGTCCTCTAGGACTATAAACGAAGGGAATACGCAGTGTCAGACCTCGAAAAGCTGTTCGGCGATAAGATCGAATCCACTCAGGACGAGGGGATCTCATTCCTTGGACAGCTCGCAAAGGCCGGCCTGACCGGCATCAAGGCTAAGACCGGCCTCTCGGTGCCCTTCGACGACGAAATCATGAGCGCGATGCCTGATGGCGCCTCCGACGTAAGCGGCCCGATCAGCATCTCAGGTGAAATCCTCCCTGGCCCCGCGGACGGCGGATCGTTTCTCGAACGCCCGGTTGCCGGTTTCCTCGCTGATGCCAGCGAACTGCAATCGCTCGCGCTTGAATATGATCCGGGCCAGCAAATCGAAGCTCTAGCAGGGCAAGGCAAGATGCTGATCAATGGGATCGATATCGATATCTCGCAGATCAGGGGCGGTCTGGAGCATGGGCTCGAACAAGGCATCGAAGTTGCTCAACAGTTCATCGATGATCCCTCGGGCACGATCGAAGGCGCGCTTCAAGAGGGCATCGAGCTTGCTGCGTCGGGCCTCGAGCAGGGCATCGACTACGCAGCCCAGAACGCCGATCTTTGGCTTGCCTCTCTCGGCGTCGATCCGGCACAGTTGGCACAGGCCATATCGACGAACTCGGCTCAACTTCTCAACGCCCTCGGCCAAGATCCGTCTCAGCTCACCGACATGCTTTCAGCGCACGCTGGCGGCGCAGCCGGCCTCGCTCTTTCGGGGCGCCTGCTCTCCCTTCATGAAGACCGGGAACAGCAGCGCATCAACGAGATCGAGTTTCAAAAGGCCGCAGACAGGATCGCCCTCGAAGTGGAGCATCATGCCAAGCTGCAAGAAGCGCTGCGCGTAGATGATGCAAGCCACGTCGAAACTGAAATATATCGCAATGGGGCAAGCACGAGAATCACGACCGATTTCGAAGCAAGGCACCCTGATGAGGAGTTGGAAAAGAGGAAGGGTGAAGACCACCTCGTCGACGCCATCAGGGCACCAAACAGCGACGTCCAGACGCACCTTGCCCACATGCACTTTCGAAGCCAGTTCGAAGAGCATGACGTGGGCATCACCCGCCGTCGCTAACCCCGAGCCAAAGCAGGCGGCAGCATAAATCCAGCTATGCTCGCTGCCTGGCCAGACGGAAAAGAGAACGATGCTCAATTTATCGCGCAGGCGCATGTTCGCGGCTGCGGGCCTTGCCCCGCCTATTCCGAACAAGACCCAACGCCGCCAATGGGAATTCGTCGACGATCGCGTTGAACCGTTGGGCGCTGCTGACGGTGAGTTTCGAACCCATATCGAATGGATCAACAAGGCCAGCTCATGGATTGGGCTGACGGGCGCCAAGTGTTTCGACGCCAAAGGCCGCCGCTGCCGCCGAGGCGCGGACTTCGCGCGGGCGAGGGACGAGAACGCGTTTCCCGTCCGCTTTTACGGCCTCCATCATTTCCCCGAGCTGGACATTCCCACCAAGGGGCAATTCGTCGCTCTCGAGGCGCTCGCGTCCACTGACAGCTATCTCAGCATCAGGGAGGTCCAGGCGCATGCCGGTGCCGGCCATGCAACCTGGCACAAGCTTGAAGATCTCCTTGGCGACGATTCCTTGGAGGGCGGCCAGCGAAAGCGCCTGACCCACAAGGGCAGGGCGGCCGCCAGCTTCCTCTTCGATTGCCGCCGGAGGGCCTCCTATGTTTACTGATGCGTCACAGCGCTGGCGCGAAAGACGCGCCAAGTTCGTAGATAATCGGACCTTCATCGATCCATCGATCCATTCCGTCGATGTGATCTCGTGTCATCGCCAGGCAAAGCCCTTCATCGAAGAACACCACTACTCGGCATCCTTCCCCGCTACGCGCCTGTCGTGCGGCCTGTTCAGGAATACCGGCTGCACAAACGAGCTCGTCGGCGTCGCGAGCTTCTCGGTCTCCATGAACCCGGCTGCCGGGCCCAAGAATACGGGCCTTGCTGGAAACGCCAGTGTCGAACTTGGCCGGCTCGTCTTGCTCGATCACGTCGAGGCCAACGCAGAGAGCTGGTT
>JAPYSD010000807.1 GCA_029936705.1 Croceicoccus sp.
GCCCAGTTCGAACGCCGCGATCCCGCCGCGCACGCGCGCGCCGCGAATGGCGCGCTGTCCGGCCAGCGCATCGACCCGCGCGGCCAGCCTTTGCTCCAGCCGCTTCACCCGCTCCAGCACCGGCTCGCTGCGCCAGATCGCCAGGTTCGCGGCGGCCGCAGCGCAGGCGATGGGGTTGGCGGTATAGCTGGAGGAATGAAAGAACATCTTCGCCCGGTCGGTCGACAGATGCGCGGCATAGATCGGCTCGCTCGCCATGGTGACGGCCAGCGGCACCGCGCCGCCGGTCAGCCCCTTGGACAGGCACAGGATGTCGGGCACGACGCTCGCCTGCTTGCACGCCAGCAGCATGCCGGTGCGGCCCCAGCCGGTCATCACCTCGTCCGCGATGAACAAAGTGCCGTGGCGGGTGCAGATCGCGCGCATCGCGGCCAGCACCTGCGGGTCATAGAATTTCATGCCGCCCGCGCCCAGCACCAGCGGCTCCACGATCAGCGCCGCCGCGCCGTCGCGGCACGCCGCCTCCAGCGCGTCCAGCGTCGGCTGCGGGTCGCCCCCGCTTGCCTGGCCCGGAAACGGAATGCTGGTCACGTCGAACAGCAGCGGGTCATAGGGCTGGTTGAACACCCCGCGCTCACCAACCGACATCGCGCCGATGGTGTCGCCGTGATAGCTGTGCTCCATCACCACGATCCGGCTGCGCGCCTCGCCCCCCGAAGCGGCCGAGTGCGCCCAGAAGCCCAGCGCCATCTTCAGCGCGACCTCCACCGCCGTGGACCCCGAATCAGAGAAGAACACCCGCGTCAGGCTTTCGGGCATGATGGCGCGCAGCCCCTCGGCCACCGCCTCGGCAGGTTCGTGCGTGAACCCTGCAAAGATCAGCTGGTCAAGCTTGCCCGCCTGCTCGGCGATGGCCTGCATGATCGGCGGGTGGCAATGCCCGTGCGTCGTCACCCACCAGGACGAGATCGCGTCGATGATCCGACGCCCGTCCTTGGCGAACAGGGTC
>JAPYSD010000808.1 GCA_029936705.1 Croceicoccus sp.
GTTCTCCACCGCATGCTGCATCGTGCCCGCGGACAGCGGCGCGCAGCGCGTGCGATCGGGCGATACCGCAACGAGCCTCCCGTCGGGAGTGCCGTCCTTCATCGTCGCCAGTATCATGCTTCGTTTCCTGCTATTTCATTCTTGCAATTGGCGGCGGGGTGCATCGTCAGCCCAGCAGCCCGTCATCGAACCGGCCATCGATCAGGATGAACGCGATGCGGCAATTGCGGTCGGAGCGATTGGCCCAGCCATGGTTGGTGCCGCGCTGGACGATCACGTCGCCTGCCCGCACGGTCGTTTCCCCCTCGTCCATGATCAGCACCAGCTCGCCCTCCAGTACGATGCCATAGTCGACGGTCTCGGTACGGTGCATGCGGACATGGCGCGATTCCGCGCCGCTGAAGGACGATGCATCGGCGGCGCCGACCTCGGCGAAATGGGCGCGGGCTTCCTCGGGCGACATCCGGTCCAGCGACGGATCGTCGGGCGGAATGTCCAGGATGCGGATGCGAGTGCCGCCCGCCGGGGGCGCCAGGCGGATGCCGTCCTCTGCCGGTTCGCCCGAACTGGCATCGATCGGGGCGGGCGTGGCGCGGGTGTTCCAGATCTCATGAAACAGCGGGCCGGTGTCGCCGCCGATGCGCTGGACGCGCGGCACCGGCCCATCCTCCTGGATGATGGCCTTGCCGCTGGCATCGTGTCCCGTCACTACGCGGCGAACCGCCGGGCTATCCGTCACTGTCGTCTCCTTGATTGCGGTCATAGGTGGGCGGGCGGAACACCAGCCCGCGTTCCTTCAGCTCGGCCTGCGCGCGTGCCTCGTGTTCAAGCGCGGCGCGGGCGCTGGGGCGTTCGCCCGCGCGATCGTGATGCGCCGCGATAGCAGGCAGGGCGGCGGGATCGAAGCCGGCACCGCTGATGCGGAACCAGATCCATGCCAGATAGGCGTCGATGATCGACCAGCCTTCGTCCAGCACCCAGTCGCGGCCGCGCAGCAGGTCGTCGAT
>JAPYSD010000809.1 GCA_029936705.1 Croceicoccus sp.
GAGCAGGAAGGAGCCATGACATGAAGGCCGACAACGTCCTCGCCACTATCGGCAACACGCCGCATATCCGCCTATCGCGCCTGTTTCCCGACCACGAGGTCTGGATCAAGTCCGAGCGTGCCAATCCCGGCGGTTCGATCAAGGACCGCATTGCGCTCGCCATGGTCGAGGCGGCCGAAGCAAGCGGCGCGCTGAAGGAAGGCGGCACGATCATCGAGCCGACGTCGGGCAATACCGGCATCGGCCTTGCGATGGTCGCAGCGGTCAAGGGCTACAAGCTGGTGCTCGTCATGCCCGAATCCATGTCGATCGAGCGCCGCCGCCTGATGCTGGCCTATGGCGCCACCTTCGACCTGACGCCCAAGGAAGGCGGCATGAAGGGTGCGCTCGAACGGGCGCGCGAGCTGGTGGACGAGACACCGGGCGCGTGGATGCCGCAGCAGTTCGAGAACGACGCCAATCCCGAGATCCACGCCAGCACCACCGCGCGCGAGATCCTGGCGGATTTCACCGACACGCCGATCGACGTGATAATCACGGGCGTCGGCACGGGCGGCCATCTGACCGGCTGCGCCGAGGCGATGAAGGCGGTCTGGCCAACGATGAAGGCTTATGCGGTCGAGCCTGCGCTGTCGCCGGTGATCTCGGGCGGACAGCCCGGCCCTCACCCGCTGCAGGGCATCGGAGCGGGCTTCATTCCCGGCAATCTGCACACGCAGTCGATCGACGGCGCGATCTCGGTCGACGCGGACGAGGCGAAGGACATGGCGCGCAAATCCGCTTCGATGGAGGGGTTGCTGGTCGGCCTCAGCTCAGGCGCGACGCTGGCTGCCATTGCCAAGAAGCTGCCTGAACTGGACAAGGGCACGCGCATCCTGGGCTTCAATTACGACACTGGCGAGCGTTACCTCTCGGTGCCGGACTTCCTTCCCAGCTGATTCCCGCGCGGGCCATGCCGGACGAATTTCCGCCCGGCAAGGCCCGCCACCGGTCAGGCCCCCAGCAG
>JAPYSD010000810.1 GCA_029936705.1 Croceicoccus sp.
GGCCTATGGCGAGGAACAGCGTTTCGAGATTCGCTCGCGCGCCCACGAAGGGTTCGCGGTGATCATCGAACTGCCCTTCGAAACCGCCGAGGGCGTCGCTCCGCCGAAACCGCGGCACGTCTCGTCGAGGCCAGTCATGTCCCAGCCAGAAACCATGTCCTAGCTCGCTCGTTCCATCCCTGAACCCCTTTCACAGGAACCGCATTTCATGAGCATCCGCACGATCATCGTCGATGACGAGAAGCTGGCCATCCAGGGCCTCCAGCTGAGGCTCGAGCAATTTCCGGACATCGAGATCATCGCCACCTGCGCCAACGGGCGCGAGGCGATCCGCGCCATCAAGACCGAGCAGCCCGATCTCATCTTCCTCGACATCCAGATGCCCGGCTTCGACGGGTTCTCGGTGGTCAAGGGCGTGATGGGCATCGATCCGCCGCTGTTCATCTTCGTCACCGCCTATTCCGAGCACGCGCTGAAGGCGTTCGAGGCTAACGCGGTCGATTACCTGATGAAGCCGGTCGAGGAAGATCGCCTGGCCGATGCCGTGTCGCGCGCACGCACCCGCATCGCGGAAAAGAAGAACGCCGAGGAAGTCGAGAAGCTCAAGAACGTGCTGGCCGAAGTCGCCCCCGACGCGATGGACGCCATGCCCGAGGGCGAGGAAACCGCGACCGGCCGGTTCGAGAAGATGCTCAACGTCAAGGACCGCGGCCAGATCTTCCGCGTCGACGTCGACACGATCGAGCATATCGAGGCCGCGGGCGATTACATGTGCATCTATACCGGCGACAATTCGCTGATCCTGCGCGAGACGATGAAGGATCTCGAACGCCGGCTCGACCCGCGCCATTTCCAGCGCGTCCACCGCTCGACCATCGTCAATCTCGACCAGGTCCGGCAGGTGAAGCCGCACACCAATGGCGAATGCTTCCTGGTGCTGGGATCGGGCGCCGAGGTGAAGGTATCGCGCAGCTACCGCGACGTGGTGGCGCGTTTCGTGCATT
>JAPYSD010000337.1 GCA_029936705.1 Croceicoccus sp.
CATCCGGCCCGCTTGGCTTCGCCGCAATAAGCGGCGGCGGCCGGTCGGCCTTGCGGGTCTCGCTTCGCGGCCCGGTTTTCTTCTTTTACCCTCAGACGCCGGGCGGGGCGCGTCCGCGCCCCTAGGCTTCCTCGCAATAAGCTCGGGCGGCCGGTTGGCCTTGCGGGTCCCGCTGCGCGGCCCGATTTTCGTCTTACCTCAGACGCCGGGCGGTCTCGCCGCGCAGCCCGTTTTCTGGGTTCAGCCTCGCCGTACGATCTTTCTTGCCCGGTTGATCGCGGCCGCTTCTTGAACTCCGACTCCGGATACCGCATCTGCCTGCCATGGACGAATTTACCCTCCCCCATTTCGATCTCGACGCATTCGTGCAGTCCACTTTGGCTGAAGATCTCGGCACCGACATCGAAGGGGGCGGCACCGACGTCACCAGCCAGAGCGTGATCCCCGAGGATGCGCGCTTTTCGGGCGTCATGGACAGCCGCGATGCCATTACCGTGGCGGGCCTGCCGATCGCTGCCGCCTTCTTCGCCGCGCTCGATCCCGAGGTTGAGATCGAAATGCTGGTGACCGACGGCACCGCGGTCGAGGCTGGCACCGACCTGATGCGCCTGTCGGGCAATGCGCGCGCCCTGCTGACGGCAGAGCGCAGCGCATTGAACACCGTGCAACACCTGTCAGGCATCGCCACGCTGGCGGCCGAATATGTCGCCGCGATCGGCGGGAAATGCACGCTGCTCGACACGCGCAAGACCATTCCCGGCATGCGCCTGCTGGAAAAATACGCGACCCGCATGGGCGGCGCGCAGAACCACCGCATGGGCCTGTGGGACGCGGCGATGATCAAGGACAACCATGTCGCCGTCGCGGGCGGCGTGGGCGAAGCCGTGGCGCGCGCCAAGGAAGCGGGCGTCGCCGAAATCATCTGCGAGGTCGACCGCATCGAACAGATCGAACCCGCGCTGGAAGCGGGCGCGACGCACCTGCTGCTCGACAACATGGGTCCCGATACGCTGCGCGAGGCCGTCGCCATCATCAAGGAACGCGTCCCTGCCGAGGCTTCGGGCGGCGTCACGCTGCAGACCATCGGCGCGATCGCCGAGACCGGCGTCGACTATATCTCAGTCGGGCGGCTGACGCAGAGCGCGCCCGCCGCTGACATCGGGCTGGATTTCACGCTGGCCTGATTCGCCTCAGCGCCGTTCGGCAAAGAATCCGCGCAGCAGCTGCGCCGCCTCGTCCTCGCCGATGCCGCCATAGACTTCGGGCCGGTGCAGGCTGCCGGGGCGGTCGAACAGGCGGGCGCCATGCTCCACCGCGCCGCCCTTGGGATCGGCGGCCCCGTAATAGAGGCGCGCGATTCGCGCATGCTGGATCGCGCCCGCGCACATTGGGCAAGGCTCCAGCGTGACATAGAGATCGCAGCCCGTCAGCCGTTCATCGCCCAGCCGCTGCGCCGCCTCGCGAATCGCCAGCATCTCGGCATGGGCGGTCGGGTCGTGCAGCGCGCGCGGCGCATTATGGGCGGCGGCCACCACCGCGCCGTCCTTTACCACGACGGCGCCCACCGGCACTTCGCCCGCGCCGCGCGCGGTGCGGGCGGCATCCAGCGCCAGCGCCATCGGTTCGGGAAGCGGCCATCTGTTCATCGCCTGCGGACTTGCCCGAATCGGCGCAAGCGGGCAATGGCGGGGGCGAAAGCGCCGGTTCGTCCGGCTCGGCGGGCGACCGCTGACGATTCGTCGCCTTGACGGTTCGCCAGGGGGCCGCTATGCGCGCCGCTTTCCCGGCAAATTGCCTGTTTCGCGGGCGGGCCGGTATCACCGGATTCTTTGAAAGCGAGTTGTAAGCCATGTCGCGCATCTGCGAACTGACCGGCAAGGGTCGTCAGATCGGCCACAATGTGAGCCACGCCAACAACAAGACCAAGCGCGTCTTTCTGCCCAACCTGCAGAACGTCACGCTGATGAGCGAGAAGCTGGAGCGCAGCTTCAAGTTCCGCGTCTCGACGCAGGGCCTGCGTTCGGTCGAGCACAATGGCGGTCTCGACAACTGGCTGCTCAAGACCAACGACGAAAAGCTGTCGCTGCGCGCCCGCAAGGTGAAGCGCGAGCTGATCAAGGCTGCCTGAAGGCGCCTAAACGGTCAGGACCCCGCATCCGACCCGCTATAGGTCGGCGGGGTCCACCGTCAGTTCCAGCAGCTTGGTCGACTGCAGGATCTGCTGCTGGTTGTCGTCCGATATCAGCCAGACCGTCAGCCGCCCGTCCGCACCGGATGCGGCGGCAATCCCCTCGTAATTGTCCGACAGCGCGCCGCCCCTGATGGCGGCGATGGCCTTGGCGCGCACCAGCGCGGCGGGCCGGATCGCCTGCGGATCGATCACCGCGATCAGGCTGAAGAAGCGGAACGGAAAGCGCAGGTCGCGCCCCAGCAGCAGCACGCGCCCGTCGGGCAGCGCCGCCGCGCCCACCGGCTTGTAATCGCCCGGCATCGCCAGATGCGCCTGCACCGGTTCCGCCCCGCCCAGCGGATCGTCCGGGAACAGCAGGATCGGAAACGTCCGGTCGCGCCCCTTCTCGCGCATTTCGCCCAGGATCAGGAAGCGACCATCGGGCAGCCGAGCCATGGCCTCTGGCCCGACATTCTTGGGCCAACGCTCCATCGCGACCGGGTCGATGTCGGCCTGCCGCGCCCCGTCCGCGGCATAGAGCACCACGCGGTTGTCCGTTTCCATCGCGGTCCGGAAGCGCCCCGTGGCCGGATCGACCGCGACCGTCTCGGCATCGTCGGTTTCCTTCGGAAGCTCCGGCGGCTGGTCGAGCGAGCCAACCTCGTGCCCTGCGCGCGCGCCCTTGCCCGTCAGGCCCGGCGGCACGATCCGCACCAGCGCGCCGCGATCGCCCACCGCGATCAGCCGCCCGTCCGGCAGAATGTCCAGTCCCGAAAGGCCGGTGACCAGCGCGGGATCGCCCGTCAGCTGCCACGCGCCCGACAGCGCGAATGGCGCCAGCGCGTCCACCGCGCCGCGCGACGCGGTAATCGGGCGGAACGCGATGTCCTGCGATCCGCTGGCCGATTGCGGTTCCGACCGGAACCACACCACGAACAGCACCAGTGCGGAAAACAGCAGCAACGCGATGCTCCGCACGGTCCTGGGGGCAGAGCGTCCCGCTAGTCCCATGAAAGACGCGTCAGTTCTGCGGCCCGGTGAACAGCAGCGGGTCCAGCCGCGCCTTGCCCCACATCAGGCTCCAGTGCAGGTGCGGCCCGGTGGCGCGCCCGCTCGACCCGATCAGGCCCAGCTGCTGGCCCTGCTTGACGTGGTCGCCTTCCTTCACGTCCAGCCGCTGCGAATGCAGGAACGCGCTGTTGAGGCCGTTGCCGTGATCGATGATCAGCAAATTGCCCTCCAGCGAGAAATCGTCCGCCGCGAGCACCACCACCCCGTCGGCGGGCGCCACATAGGGAACGCCCGCGCCCGGCGCGATGTCCAGCCCGGTGTGATAGCTGCCCGGCTCGCCGCGATAGATGCGCTGCGACCCGAACCGGCCCGAGATGCGGCCCTTCACCGGCCAGATAAAGTCCTGCCGCCAGCCGGTCGCGCCGGTCCTCTCGGCCCGTGCGCCATAGATGCGCTCAAGCTCGGGGCGGCGGCGCTGCATGAAGCTTTCGCTCGGCCCGCCAGTGCGGCGCGCGGCATTGATATGCTCGATCTGCCAGTCGCGGGGCGAGATGGTGAGGACCTGTGTCGCCCGCGTCCCGTCGCTGCGCTGCGCGGCCAGCGTGGCGCTGCCGCCCGCGTCGCGGTCGAACGCGGCCAGGAACGACCCGTCCGCTGCCATCGGCACCGGCTCGCCGTCCAGCGTCAGCGTGGTAGTCCCCGCAGGCGCGATCCCGCGAATCCACCCGCCCTGCGTCAGCTCGCCCGAATAGGCGAAACGCGCGGGCGGCAGGGCTGCGGGTGCGGGCGTCGGCGCAGGCGCCGCAGTAGGCTGATGCACGGCGGCCGGGGCCGGTGCGGGCGCCGCGCGGGCCTGCTCCGCTTGCGGCTCACCTGAAGGCGGCACGACGGCACAGGCCGAGGCGAGCACCGCGAGCGATGCCGTGGCCAGGACCCTCATGCGCCGGCAAGCAGGCGCTGGGTCGCGATCTCGGCAGTGGCGTAGGGTTCCTGCCGATCGACGCTCCAGTACCGCAGCATGTCGAGCGGGATGGGCGCGCCCGTGACGGCGCAGACGACATGGTCGCCCGGTGTCATCTGGCGAAAGCCGTTGGGTCCGTAGAGAAGCCTGGCAGGTCCGGTCGAGGAATTCATAAGCATCCGCCCTAGTTAGCGATCATGGGCGGCTAAAACAACGATTGCTGGCGGGGCGGGGGATCCTGGGATCCGTCCTGCGCCTCGTCCTGCCGTTTCCGGCGCGGTGTCGGTGCAGCAGGCGGCGCGGCGGGCGCGGCACACGCGGGCACCGTATCGATGCTGCCATCGGCGAATCGCAGCGTCAGCGCCGCCTGCGCCGATGCGGCGGCGCGGCTGGTCACGGTCTCGCCGTTCGCGCCAGTCACCACGGCATAGCCGCGCTCCAGCGGCGCATAGGGGTCGAGCTGGCTC
>JAPYSD010000338.1 GCA_029936705.1 Croceicoccus sp.
CGGTCTCGGCCTGCTCGATGGTCGGGGTGCCCGTCACGGTGATGGTGCGCCCCGGATCGTCCGCAAGCGCCGTCGCGGTTTTGGTGTCGCCGGATGAGGCGACGGCAGGCGAGGCGGCAGCCAGCATGGCTGCGCCCAGCGCCAGATGGGAAATTGTCACGTAATATCTCCGGTGCGCGGCACGGCCGGGCATTTCTGCCCGGGCCGCGGCGCGCATGATCTGAATGGATTTTCGGTATCAGATCGCCAGGGGCGGACCGCGCAGCGGCGGGCGGAGATAGGCAGGTGCGTGGAATATCAGCGGCCGGATGGGCCGAAAGCCGAGCTGGACGGCATAGGCCATCGCTTCGGCCAGCAAGGCCTCGTCGGCAGAGTGCAGTGCAAGCTTCACCGCGCTCGCCAGCGCGCAGTGCCCGTCGTTTGCGGTGACCGGCGCCGTGCCGTCGTCGCCGCCATGACCCATCGCGGCATGGTCCATGACCGCGTGCCCCATGGAAGCATGATCCATCGCGCCCATGTCATGCGATTCGCGCTCTTCGCGCGATGCCGCGACGGCGCGGGCCAGCGGATGCGTTTCGGGACAGACGACGACAGCGGGCCATCCGCCGTCTGTCGCCGCGATCATGTATCCCGACGGGGCGAGCGCATTCAGCCCGAACGCCAGCAGCAGGATGGACAGCATCCTCCAGGGCGGCGATCGCCTTATATGCTGTAGCACGGGCATCGGACCGGGTCCCTACTTCGCAACCGCGCCCGCGTCACCCCGTAATGCACCGGCCGATGGGAATGGCAGCGGCGACCCAGTCGCCCGGCCGACCCCCGCTAGTTCGAGATCAGCGCCGATACCGTGCCGACGCCCGCAAAGCGCGCCTCGACCGGCTGGCCCGCCGCCACCTCGTGCACGCCGGTGATCGCGCCCGACGATACCCAGCCGGGTGCCTGCGCCATCAGCCCGCGCTGCGAGAGGTTGTCCACCAGGAAGCGCACGGCCCCGAACGGACCGTCGAGCATCGTCGCCGTGCTTGCCTTGCCTGCCGTTTCGCCCGCGATGATCGTCTCGACCGCGATGTCGTTGATCCCGTCCCACATCTCGCGCGGGACCACCGGGCCCAGCACCAGCCCGGCATTGTTGCCGTGGTCGGACACGGTCACGCACGGACCGTCCCGGTTGATGCCCGGATAGGGCGAGGACGCGATCTCGATCGCGATGCGGATTTCCTCGACCCAGTCGTATGTCTCCGCATCGCTGGTCGGCAGGGCGGCGCCCTCGGGCACGCGGATGCGGATCGCGAACTCCGCCTCGGCCGCGGCGAACCCGTCGGCGAAGACCGGCATCGCGATCGGGCTGCCGACCTGTTCGTAGATCGTGTCGGCAAAGATCGGCCCGATCAGCCGGTTCGCGCCCAGCTCCTCGTCGCGGGGCGGCGGAATCTTGCCTACCTTCCACCCGCCGACGGGCCGGTCCCACAGCCGCAGCGCGATGTCCTGCACCCCGTATGCCTCGGAAAGGGTCCGGGGCCTGTCGCCCGGATAGTCGGCCAGCGCGGTTCCATTGGTGCGCGCGGTAACGAATGCCTGCGCGATGCGCTGTGCGGCCTGGCTGTCCATGATCCCCTCGAAGTTGCAATTCACTGTTAGGAAACCGGTGTCATAATGTACGCAGCCCGGAAAGCAAGTGCTTCCGGGCCAGCGGGCCATCCGGCAGGCCGCCGGTTCGAAAGCGCGCATGCCATTGCCGCGCCGCAGTTTACCGCAGCCGCGACTTTACGCTAAGGCCGCAGCATCAGGGGTCTGCGGAGTACAGGATGGGCAGCGAGAAACGGGGCGAGCGGCAACCGACGATCAACGATGTCGCGCGGATCGCCGGAGTGTCGAAAAAGACGGTGAGCCGGGTGATCAACCGCTCTCCTCTGCTGAAGGATGACACGCGCAGGAAGGTCGAGACCGTCATTGCCGAGCTGGGCTATGTCCCCAATCCGCAGGCGCGGGCGCTGGCGCTGCGCCGCAATTTCCTACTGGGCCTGCTGCACGACAACCCGAACGCGCAGACCGTACTGAACTTTCAGGAAGGCGTGCTCGACGCGATCCGGCAGACCGATTTCGCGCTGGTCGTGCGCCCGGTCGACCGGCACTCGCCCAACATGCTGGCCGACGTGCGCGAGTTTCTTGAAAAGCAGCGGCTCTACGGCGTGTTCATCCTGCCCCCGATCTCCGAGAACGAGGAGCTGGCCGCGCTCTGCCGCGAGCTTGATTGCGCCTATGTGCGCATGGGCTCGACCCAGCTCGACAGTCCGCAATACCTGGTCGAATCGAACGACCGCGAAATCGTGGCGAGCGCGGTGGATCACCTGGTCGAGATGGGGCATCGCCGCATCGGCCTGATCGAGGGGCCGCAGGGCTTCCGCTCGGCCTATGAACGGCGCGAGGGGTTCCTGGACGGGATCCGCCGCCACGGGCTGGAGTACCGTGACGAATGGCATGCGCCGGGGCAGTACACCTTCGATTCCGGGATCGATGCGGCGACCCGTATCCTGGGCAGTGCGGAGCCGCCCACCGCGATCTTCGCCTCGAACGACGAGATGGCCGCCGCCACGCTGCATGTCGCGCGCCAACGCGGCATGTTCGTGCCCGAGGATCTGTCGGTCATCGGTTTCGACGACAGCCCGATCGCGGCGCATATCTGGCCGCCGCTGACCACCGTGCGCTGGCCCATCCGCGAGATGGCGAGCGCCGCCGCGCACAAGCTGATCGATTCGGTCGATGCCGACAAGCTGCCCTCGCGCCTGCCCTCGGAACTGATCCGCCGCTCCTCGGTCGCGCCGCCCCGCACGCGGTGATCGTCGCAGGGCGGTTGAAATGCCCCCCGCTTCTCGGCTATCAGGGTAATTGACACCGGTTACCTAAATCCCATCTTTCCGGGTGACCGACCAATTCGAAAGACAGATCGGCCCCGCCGGGCCAGAGAGCGAGGATGTTATGAAGATTGCACTGATCACCGAGAACAGCCAGGCCGCGAAGAACTGCATCATCGAGGAAGCGCTGAAGACCACGGTCGAGCCGATGGGCCACGAGGTCGTGAACTACGGCATGTACACGCCCGAGGACAAGGCGCACCTGACCTATCCGATGGTCGGCCTGCTAACCGGCATCCTGCTGAATTCGGGGGCGGTCGATTTCGTCGTCACCGGCTGCGGCACGGGCTCGGGTTCGATGCTGGCGGCCAATGCGATGCCGGGCGTGTTCTGCGGGCTGGTCATCGACCCGACCGATGCCTTCCTGTTCGCGCAGATCAACGACGGCAACGCGGTCGCGATGCCCTATGCCAAGGGCTTCGGCTGGGCGGCGGAACTGAACCTGCAGGACTGCTATCGCAAGCTGTTCGAGGGTGAGAGCGGCGTCGGCTATCCCAAGGAGCGCGCCGCCGTCATGGCGGAAAACCGCGGCGTCCTCGCCAAGCTCAAGGAAGCCAGCTGCAAGGACATGCTGACCGTGCTGAAGAGCGTGGACCAGGACCTGCTCAAGACCGCGATCTCGGGCGAGCGGTTCGAGGAGCATTTCTATCCCGCGTCGAAGGACGAGGAAATCAGCGCCTACCTGAAGAGCCTGTAAGGGCCGACCAGTCGCGGGGGCGGGCCGCCCGCCCCCCGCACCCCCACAGAACAGACAGCCGCCCTGCCGCCGGCAGGCGCCGACCGGGGCATCTGCCGCCCGGCGGCGAGGCAAGCGAGAGGACCACCCGATGAACAGCCCCTTCGACCTAACCGGCCGCGTCGCGGTCGTCACCGGCGCCAACACCGGCATCGGCCAGGGCATTGCCGTGGCATTGGCCGAGGCAGGCGCCGACATTGCCGCCGTGGGCCGCAGCGAAGCCAGCGAGACCGCCGACAAGGTGCGCGCCCTTGGCCGCAAGTGCGAGCTGGTTTCGGCAGACCTCTCCTCCATCGCCCCGGTCGGGGACGTGGTCGACAGCGTGGTGTCCAGCCTCGGCTCGCTCGACATCCTGGTCAACAACGCGGGCATCATCCGGCGCGAGGACGCGCTGGATTTCTCGGAAGAGGACTGGGACGCGGTGATGGACACCAATCTGAAGTCGCTGTTCTTCCTGTCCCAGGCCGCCGCGCGCCACATGACCGGCTGGTCCGACCAGCAGGGCAAGCGCGGCAAGATCGTGAACATCGCCTCGATGCTGACGTTCCAGGGCGGCATCCGCGTGCCCAGCTATACCGCCAGCAAGTCGGGCGTCGGCGGGCTGACCAAGCTTATGGCGAACGAATGGGCGGCCCGGGGCATCAACGTGAACGCCATCGCGCCGGGCTATATCGCCACCAACAACACCGCGGCGCTGCAGGCGGACGAAACGCGCAACCGCCAGATCATGGAACGCATCCCCGAAGGCCGCTGGGGCGATCCGAAGGATATCGGCGGCGCGGCGGTCTTCCTGGCCAGCAGCGCGGCGGACTATGTCCAGGGCCATATCCTTGCCGTCGATGGCGGCTGGCTTGCCAGATAAGGACCGCGCCGTGACGCAGCGCAGCACCGGGCCCGTCGTCTGTTTCGGGGAAATGCTGCTGCGGCTCAGCCCGCAGAGCCTCGTGCCGC
>JAPYSD010000339.1 GCA_029936705.1 Croceicoccus sp.
CAAATGTTAGAGCGCGCCTGGGCGAAGGCGATTACATACGCGTAGCCATCCGCAAGCTGCCGAGTCGAAAGGGGTCCGACCGCGCATCGTGCATGGCGGAAAGGACGCGGGATCATGCAGAGTTACCGCCTGAAGCTGGCCGACGACGGGATCGGCATCGAGAAATTCATCGAATTCGACGGTCTCGACGCCAGTTCGGCGCTGTCGGTGCTGGGCAACGAGATGGCCGGGCGCCGCGCGGAACTGTGGACGGGCGAGCGGCTGGTCTGCACGCTGGAGCAGGACAGCGACGGCGGCGGGTTCTGGTGCGTCAATCCGTCGCTGGGCAGCGCCTGAGGGCAGCGACCGGGCCGGGGTTCCGGTCCGCTGATAGAGGGCAGTGCCCGGCATCGCGCTTGCCGCTGCGGCTGGCAGGCCCTAGATGGTGTTGATGGCAGGTGAAATTCTCGACAACGAGGGGCGCGGGGAAGCCGGCTGGCGCTGGCCGCCGATCCATCCCGAAGGTCGCAAATACGGACTGATCGCGGGCGTCATCGCCCTGTTCTTCCTGCTGGTGCTGGACTGGGAGATCGTGGGCTGGCCGCTGCTGCTGCTGACCTGCGGCGTGTTCGCGTTCTTTCGCGATCCCCGGCGCGTGGTGCCGCAGGACGCGAATGCCATCATCTCGCCCGCCGACGGGCTGGTCACGCTGATCCGCAGGGTTCCGCCGCCGCTGGAACTGCAGATGGACGACGGTTCGGGCTCGGCCGGGCTGGGCACGGACGAGGTGATCCGCGTTTCCATCTTCATGAGCGTGTTCGACGTGCACATCAATCGTGCGCCGGTTTCGGGCACGCTGAGGCGGCTCGTCTATATTCCCGGCAAGTTCGTCAACGCCGACCTCGACAAGGCGAGCGAGGACAACGAGCGCCAGCACCTGCTGATGGAGCGTGAGGACGGCGTGCTGGTCGGCTTCACGCAGATCGCCGGGCTGATCGCGCGCCGCATCGTGCCGTTCGTGAAGCCGGGCGACATGCTGGCCGCGGGGCAGCGCGTGGGGCTGATCCGGTTCGGCAGCCGCGTGGATATCTATCTGCCTGCCGGTACCGAGCCGACGGTGGTGCTGGGGCAAAAGGCCATCGCGGGCGAAACAGTGATTGCCCGGATCGGGCAGAACCGGCTGATTGAGGGGATTTCTCTTTGACGAATGGCGGATTTGAAGGCGGGTCGGACATCGACGATCCGCGGAACGCCGATGGCGACATCGGGCCGCGCATCACCCATGGCGAGCGTCCGGTGCCGCGGCGCCGTTCGCGCGGGCTGTCGATGCGGGCCGTCACGCCCAACGCCATCACCGCCGCCGCGCTGTGCCTCGGCCTGACCGGCATACGCTTCGCCGTCGATGGCAACTGGAGCATGTCGGTGCTGGCGGTGCTGACCGCAGGGGCGCTCGACGGGATCGACGGGCGTATCGCGCGCCTGCTGAAGGCGCAGAGCCGTTTCGGGGCCGAGCTCGACAGCCTGGCCGATTCGCTGTCGTTCGGCGTCGCGCCTGCGCTGATCCTGTTCCTCTGGTCGCTTCAGGAGCTGCCGCGCATTGGGTGGTTCGCCTCGCTCGCGCTGGCGCTGTGCTGCATGTTGCGGCTGGCCCGGTTCAACGCCCAGATCGACGAGGAGGACCAGCCGCACAAATCGGCCGGCTTCCTGACCGGCGTTCCCGCCCCGATCGGCGGCGGGCTGGCGTTCCTGCCGCTCTACCTCTGGATGGCGACGGGCGAGGGGCTGTTCCGCGACCCGGTGCTGGTCGCGGTCTGGGTAGTGCTGATCGCCTTTCTGATGATCTCGAACCTCGCGACGCTCAGCTGGACATCGTTCAAGCCGGGCCGGTCGGTGCGCATTGAACTGATCGCCTTCATCGGCCTGCTGGGCGCGGCGCTGCTGCTGGAACCCTGGCTGACGCTGGTCGCCGTTTCGGTAATCTATATCGCGCTGCTGCCGCTGGGCTGGTGGCGCTATCGCAGGGTCAGGCGGCGGCGGGAAGCGGCGCGCGCGACGGCCTGATACCGGCAGTCCGGCGCGGCAGGGCGACGATCTCTGCCCCGGCGGGCTTGCGGCAGGTTTCGCGCGGCGCCACGGTCTCGTACGCGGCGCACGGCAGCACCGGTTCTTCCGCGATCTGGCGGAACGTGTCGGCCATGTCCCTCAGCATCGCCCGGATGGCGAGCACTGCACCAAGCGCGAAAGCGGCGAAGGCCAGAACGGGCGCGATTGCGAAAAATTCGGCCATGGTATACGATCCCCTTTTGTTCCAACGGTGTCGCCCTTGCGAACGCGTTCTGCCGGATGGTTAGGCACTGATACGTAGTTGACTGCTTGGCGGGTTGTTCACCATTTGTTCTGGACTGTCAAGCAGCGATAGGTCGCGCGTTCCAGCCGGGATCTGGCAGCGAGGGGTTTCCTTCGGCCCGAATACGAGCTAAGGGCGCGCCGTTCGCATGATTCTGCGTCCGGATTCCCCGGACCGGCCGTGCGGGCAAATCCACATGGAAGGCACACATCAACCGGTGCCGCGGGGTGAATGCCCCGGGTCATCCGCCTTCCAGAGGTCAAACCGGAAAGGAAACTGATTATGGCGTCCACTGGCGTCACCATGCAGCAATTGATCGAGGCCGGCGCACACTTCGGCCACCAGACCCACCGCTGGAACCCGCGGATGAAGCCGTATATCTTCGGCGCCCGCAACGGTGTTCACATCATCGACCTGTCGCAGACCGTTCCGCTGTTCCAGCGCGCGCTCGACTTCGTCGCCGCGACCGCGCAGGCAGGCGGCAAGGTGCTGTTCGTCGGCACCAAGCGCCAGGCGCAGGACCCGATCCGCGAAGCCGCGCTCGCTTCGGGCCAGTATTTCGTGAACCACCGCTGGCTGGGCGGCATGCTGACCAACTGGCAGACCGTGTCGAAGTCGATCAAGAAGCTGAAGACCATCGAGGAACAGCTGTCGGGCGACGTTTCGGGCCTGACCAAGAAGGAAATCCTCGACATGACCCGCAAGCGGGACAAGCTCGAGCTTTCGCTGGGCGGCATCCGCGACATGGGCGGCATTCCCGACGTGATGTTCGTGATCGACGCCAATGTCGAGGAACTGGCCATCAAGGAAGCCAACGTGCTTGGCATTCCCGTCGTCGCCGTGCTCGACACCAATGTCGATCCGTCGGGCATCTCGTTCCCGATCCCGGGCAATGACGATGCCTCGCGCGCCGTGCGCCTCTACTGCGACGCGATTGCCGATGCGGCACGTCGCGGCGGCCAGAAGGGCGTTGCCGATTCGGGCGTCGACATCGGCGCCATGGAAGAGCCGGTGGCCGAGGAAGTCGCCGGCTGATCCAGCCCGACTGATTCTGCAAGGCGCGGGTTGTCGGCCCCGGTCACACCCGCGTCATCCGGGGCTGCTTGAGAAGCGGCCCCAACGGAATTCCTGCCCGGCCGGGCCGCGCCTTGCGGGCTGCCGGGCACCACATCTGAAAAAGGACATGAGCGATGGCTTACACCGCCGCTGACGTGAAGGCCCTGCGCGAGAAGAGCGGCGCGGGCATGATGGATTGCAAGAAGGCGCTGGAAGAGACGAACGGCGACATGGAAGCCGCCGTCGACTTTCTGCGTGCCAAGGGCCTGGCCGCTGCCGCCAAGAAGTCCAGCCGCACCGCGGCCGAGGGCCTGGTCGGCGTGGCCGTCGAGGGCACCAAGGGCGTTGCGGTCGAGGTGAACTCGGAAACCGACTTCGTCGCCAAGAACGAGCAGTTCCAGGATTTCGTGCGCACCGCGACGCAGGTCGCACTGGGCGTCGACGGCGACGATGTCGAGACGCTGAAGGCGGCCTCGTACCCCGGTGCCTCGACCGTCGGCGACAAGCTGACCGACAATGTCGCCACCATCGGCGAGAATCAGCAGATCCGCCGCGTGAAGTCGGTCGCGGTCAGCGAAGGCGTGGTCGTGCCCTACATGCACAACGCGGCTGCCCCGAACCTGGGCAAGATCGGCGTGCTGGTCGCGCTGGAAAGCTCGGCCCCGACCGAGAAGCTGGAAGAGCTGGGCCGTCAGCTGGCGATGCACATTGCCGCTGCCTTCCCGCAGGCGTTGACCGCCGAAGGCCTCGACGCCGACGTGATCGAGCGTGAGCGCGCCGTTGCCCGTGAAAAGGCTGCCGAGAGTGGCAAGCCCGAGAACGTGCAGGAAAAGATGGTCGAAGGCGCCGTGGCGAAATACGCCAAGGAGAACGCCCTGCTGTCGCAGATCTTCGTCATGGACAACAAGACGCCGATCCAGCAGGTCGTCGACCAGGCCGGCAAGGACGCCGGTGCCAAGATCGTGCTGAAGGACTATGTCCGCTTCCAGCTCGGCGAAGGCATCGTGAAGGAAGAGAGCGACTTCGCTGCCGAGGTCGCCGCTGCCGTCGGCGGCTGATCGTTCAGCCAGCGCGGTTGCCCGGGCCTGTCCCGGCGAACCTGACGAAGCGGGCCGGGGGCAATATGCCTTCCGGCCCGTTCTCGTTTCGGCGCCGACCGATAAAAAACATGCATGATTGACTTTTTGATCGCCGCGCCTAGGCTTCCTGT
>JAPYSD010000340.1:0-941 GCA_029936705.1 Croceicoccus sp.
TGCTGATGCTCAACGACGATTACACGCCGATGGAATTCGTCGTCATGGTGCTCAAGCGCTATTTCCGCATGGACATGGAGCAGGCGACCCGCGTCATGCTGCACGTGCATCAGCGCGGCGTGGGCGTGTGCGGTGTCTATCCCTATGAAATTGCCGAAACCAAGGTGAACCAGGTCATGGATTTCGCCCGTGCGAATCAGCATCCGCTGCAATGCACGCTGGAAAAGGACTGACCCTCTATCGCATTGCTATTCGCCCACGCATTACTCCCGGATAGGGTAATGCCCGGGGCGTGACCTTCCGGCCCGATGCGACTATGGCGGGTGCAACCCCAGCGGCTTGATGGGCCGCCTGCCAACGCCGAAAGCTCGACCGGACTTGTTCAAGAACTTCATCACCGACGTCGATCGCTACATCTTCAAGCTCGTGCTGATGCCGATGCTGGGGACGCTTGCGCTTGCCGCTTCGCTGCTGATCCTCGACAAGATGCTCCGCCTGTTCGAGGTCGTCGCCGACGAAGGCGGGCCGATCGGCGTCATCTTCCGCATGCTGGCCAACCTGCTGCCCGAATATATGAGCCTGGCGATCCCGCTGGGATTGATGCTGGGCATATTGTTCGCCTTCCGCAAGCTGGCGACCAGTTCGGAGCTGGACGTGATGCGGGCGGTCGGCCTTGGCTATTCGCGGCTGCTGCGCGTTCCGTACCTTATCACGCTGGCGCTGGTCGGGCTGAACTTCGTGCTCGTCTATTTCGTGCAGCCGGTCGCGCGTTACGATTATTCGCGGCTGACGTTCGAACTGCAGTCGGGCGCTCTGGGTGCGTCGATCAAGGTGGGCGAGTTTACCACGCTGGAGGATCGCACCGCCCTGCGGATCGAGGAAAGCCGCGACAACGGGCGCGATCTGTCGGGCATCTTCGCGCGCGTGACCCAGCCCGATGG
>JAPYSD010000340.1:951-4573 GCA_029936705.1 Croceicoccus sp.
ATCTCGGCCCGGCAGGGCCAGTTCCTCGCAAACGAGGATGAGCCCAACACGATCATCCTGCGCCTGACCGACGGCACGATCGTGCAGGACCAGCGCTCCATCCCCACGCCCCGGGTATTGAGCTTCGCCAGCTACGACCTGCCCATCGACCTGCCCGAGATCGAGCGTTTCCGCACCCGCGGCGGGATGGAGAAGGAATATATCCTGCCCGAATTGCTCAACCTGGGCTGGAACAAGAACATCCCCGAGGACCTGCGCAACCAAACCCTGGCCAGCCTCAATTTCCGGCTGGTCGAGGTGGTCATGATGCTCCTGCTGCCGCTGCTGGCCGTTGCGCTCGCCATCCCGCCCAAGCGGTCCAGCTCCACGCTGGGCGTGTTCGTGTCGATCGTGATGGTCGTCGCCTATCACAAGGTGAACCAGTACGGCGAGGACGTTGCCGCGCTTGGCCTCGTCAGCCCGCTGGTGTCGCTGTGGGTGCCCTTCGCGCTGTTCGCGGCGCTGATCGTCTGGATGTACTGGCGCGTCGCCTATGTGCCGGGCGGACAGGCGATCGGCTGGTTGGAAAAGGGCGCGGCCATCGTCGGCAAGCGCTTCAAGGTGATCTTCCGCTTGCTGAGGTTCACCGGCAACCGCGAACTGGCGGCCAAGGCGCGTGCGGCTCACGAGGCGGAGCAATCGCGTGCAGCTTGATTTCTTCCCGTCCAAACGGCTGACGATCTACCTCGCCAAGATGTTCGCGGTGCGCATCTTCGCGGTGCTGGCGATGCTGGTGCTGGTGCTGCAGATGCTGGACCTGCTGGGCACCAGCGGCGATATCCTCGCGGCCCCCGGCAACGGCCAGGGCGAGCTTTGGACCTATGTCTCGCTGCGCGCGCCGCAGCTGGTGGCGCGCTTCCTGCCCTATTCCGTCCTGCTGGCGACGATCATCACGCTCGCGACGCTGAACCAGAACAGCGAGGTCATTGCGATGAAGGCCGCCGGGCTTTCCGCGCACCAGATCCTGGCGCCGCTCGTGGCGACCGCCGCGCTTGTCTCGCTTGCCAGCTTCGCGTTCAACGAACGGGTCGTCACCCGCGCCACCGCGACGCTGTCGGCGTGGGAGGACGCCGAATACGGCCCGATCCCGACGGGCGGCAAGACCCGCAGCAATATCTACATAGCGGAGGGCGACGCGATCCTGTCCGCGCGTTCCGCCGTGGGCGCGGGCGACGCAATGCAGCTTATCGGCGTGACCTGGTACCGCCGCGACCCCCAGCTGATGCTGTCCGAACAATGGCGCGCCGACCGCGCGACCTATGCCAATCCCGGCTGGCGGCTGGAAAACCCGGTCCGTTTCAACATCGCCACGGCAGAGCAGGAAACGCTGCCGTCCGCCATCGTCGCCAAGGGCATCACCCCGCGCGAGATCGCGATCAGCAAGGTCGACGCGCAGTCCCAGACCCTGATCGACCTCAGCGAATCCATCGACGCGCTGAACGCCGCGGGCAGGCGGACGCAGGAGCTGCGCGGCGAATGGTGGCACAAGATCTCGGGCCCGCTGTCGGCGTTGCTGATGCCCTTGCTGGGCGCGGTCGCGGCGTTCGGGCTGGCGCGGTCGGGGCAGCTGTTCGTGCGCGCCGTGATCGGCATGGCGCTCGGCTTCGCCTATTTCGTCGTCGACAATGCGGCCATCGCGGTCGGCAATTTCGGCGGCTATCCGCCGTTCCTCGCGGCGTGGGCACCTTTCCTGCTGTTCGCGCTGATCGGCGAGACGGTGCTGCTCAAGACCGAGGAATAGCGGCCTCACGTCAATGCGGGCGGAACAATGTGGCGCGTGAAGCGTCTATGCCACAATTGCGCCACATTTGACGGAGACGCACCATGAAGAAGTTTGCACTGCCCGCCCTCGCCTCGGTCACGCTGCTGGGCCTGTCCGCCTGCGGTGAGCCGGCCGAACCGGTCGGCCAGGACGAAAGCACGATGGCCGATCCCGCCATGAGCGATCCGGCGATGACCGATCCGGCCATGACCGAACCCGTCGTGCCCGCCCCCGGCCAGTCCGAGGAAGGCGACAGCATGATGATCGACCGGAGCGGCATGGATGCCACCGTGACCGATGGTAACACCACCACGACCGTCGACATCGACGAGAACCCTTCAATGTCGGTCGAAAGCGACTGATCGCATCACAGGTAATCGAAACGGGGCCGTTCGGGAGACCGGGCGGCCCCTTTCAATTTTATGCTGCCCCTACGGTCAGTTGATATTCAGCCGTTGCATCTTAGTTACGCCTTGCGTCTCTAACACGCGTGCAGCGTTCGGCCTTGCTGGCCAGCGGACGGCACGCTGTGTTAAGGGCCGCACGTTCCGGGACCAGTGCGATGTCACGTCGCAAGTCCGCCACAAAGCATTTTAGACATGGCCAACAGCACCACAACCGCCGCCCCTTCGCAGGGAGGCACCGAAAAGCTCCCCTTCTGGAAGCGGTCGCATTACCTGGACCGGATGACGCTGCGTCAGCTGATCGTTGCGTATTTCCAGCATTACACGATCGTCGCCTATCTGGGGCTGACGGCGCTGTGCGTGGTCGCGTTCGCCCTCTACCCGACCAGTGCGCTGCGCGCGGCAGCGTCGTTTGGCGTTGCGCTGATCGTCTATCCGCTGGTCTGGCACCTACTGCACCAGTATGTCCTGCACGGGCAGTGGATGTACAAGATCAAGCCGCTGGCCGCGACGTGGAAGCGTATCCACTACGACCACCACCAGGATCCCAACCACCTGGAGGTGCTGTTCGGCGCGCTGCATACGACGATCCCCACGATCTTCCTCGCTACCGCACCGATCGGCTATGCCATCGGCGGCATCGGCGGCGCGGCTGCCGCGTTTGCGGGCGGCCTGCTGACGACCTGCTATTACGAGTTCATGCACTGCATCCAGCACTTGGCGTTCAAGCCGAAGTGGAAGTGGGTGCAGCACATGAAGCAGCGCCACGTCGAGCATCACTATTTCGACGAGGACGGAAATTTCGGCATCACGAACTATTTCTGGGACCGCCTGCTCGGCACCTATTACGAGAAGAAGGACCGTCCCAAGCGTTCGGCGACCGTCTTCAACCTCGGCTATGACGAGGCTGTGGCGGAACGTTATCCGTTCGTGAAGGACCTGTCGGGCGGCATCGCCTCGGGCCATCCGCGCCGCCGCGTGCGGGGCAAGGAAGGGTTCGACCCGAACGCGTCCAAGAATACCGTCGCTTAGGGGCACTGCCGGGACATGGGTGAGATCACCGTCGTGCCGGTGGCCGACATCATTGTTTCGCCTGTGGCGGACAAGGCTGAGCGCAAGCAATTCGTCGATCTCGCCTACAGGCTGAACGCCGACGATCCGAACTGGATACCGCCGCTTCGGTCCGAGGCGGCGGAAACGGTCGACCCGGCGATGAACCCGTTCTTCCAGCATGCCGACGTGCAGCTGTTCCTGGCCCGCCGCGATGGCCGGATCGTCGGGCGCATTTCCGCTCATATCGACCGGCTGGCGCTCGACATGCCGGTCGAGCAGGGCTTCGGCCCCGGCTGCGGCCAGTGGGGCCTGCTCGAGGCCGAGGACGAAGCGGTCTGCCGCGCGCTGATCGCCCGGGCGGAGG
>JAPYSD010000341.1 GCA_029936705.1 Croceicoccus sp.
GGCCTCGTCGCAGACCTCTACAAGGCCGTGCCCGAGCTGACCGAAAAGCTGTGAGAAGGATAACGACATGGACAAGCAATTGAAGCTTCTGATCGGCGGTTCGCTGGTAGACGGCGGCGCAGGCACGTTCGGCGTGGTGAACCCCGCGACCGGCAAGGCCTTCGCCCAGTGCCCCAAGGCGAGCGAGGCGCAGCTGGACGAGGCGGTGGCCGCGGCCAAGGCGGCATTTCCCGCGTGGGCGGCGACCGATCCGGCACAGCGCGGCGCAATGCTGGGCCGACTGGCCGAGGCGCTGGAAGCGCGCGCCGCCGAATTCGCCTCGCTGCTGACGATGGAGCAGGGCAAGCCGACCCGCCAGGCCATGGGCGAGATCATCGGCTGCACCTATGTCCTGCGCGCCTTTGTCGACAAGCGGGTCGAACCCGTGGTCCTGCGCGAAAAGGGCGGCCAGACGGTGACCGAGCATCGCACCCCGCTGGGCGTGGTCGCGGCCATCACGCCGTGGAACTACCCCGTGATGATGCTGGTGCAGAAACTCGCTCCCGCGCTGATCACCGGCAACACCATGGTGCTGAAGCCCGCGCCGACCACGCCGCTCACCAGCCTGCTGTTCGCTGAGCTTGCGAGCGAGATCCTGCCCACCGGCGTCTTCAACGTGATCTGCGACGAAAACGACCTGGGCGGCAAGCTGACCGCGCATCCCGATGTCGCCAAGATCGCCTTCACCGGATCGACCGCGACGGGCAAGAAGGTGATGGCCTCGGCCGCCGCGATGGTAAAGCGCGTGACGCTGGAACTGGGCGGCAACGATGCCGCCATCGTGCTCGACGACATCGACGCCAAGGCGGTCGCGAAGAAGATCTACGAAGGCGCGATGACCAATGCGGGCCAGATCTGCGTCGCCATCAAGCGCGCCTATGTGCCCGCCAACATGTACGACGCCTTTTGCGAGGAAGTGGCCCGGCTGGCGAACGAGGCGATCGTCGACGACGGATCGAAGCAGGGCACCACGATCGGCCCGATCCAGAACCGCCAGCAGTTCGACAAGGTGAGGGAACTGGTCGAGGACGCGAAGCAGCACGGCAAGGTGATCGCGGGCGGCGAACCGCTGGACCGCGACGGCTATTTCATGCCGCCGACCATCGTGCGCGACTTGCCCGAGGATGCCCGGCTGGTGCGCGAGGAGCAGTTCGGACCGGTGTTGCCGGTGCTGAAATACGACGACATCGACGACGTGATCGCCCGCGCCAATGCGTCGGAATACGGCCTTGGCGGATCGGTCTGGGGCAAGGACCTGGACCGCGCGACCGAG
Source organism: Croceicoccus sp. (assembly GCA_029936705.1). Classification (GTDB taxonomy): domain Bacteria; phylum Pseudomonadota; class Alphaproteobacteria; order Sphingomonadales; family Sphingomonadaceae; genus Croceicoccus. The sequence goes on from JAPYSD010000341.1 coordinate 1,313, forward strand.
GTGGCGAAGAAGATAGATACCGGGACCGTCTGGGTGAACCAGTACCTTGCCATCGATCCGCGCATCCCGTTCCGCGGCACGAAGCAATCGGGCCTGGGTACCGAGCTGGGCGAGGAAGGCATGCTGGAATACACGCAGGCCCATGTCATCAACGCCGTGCCCTTCGCGGAGACCTGAATCGAGAGGTCGATGGCCGGGATGGGTCCGCCCCGTTCCGGCCATCGCGAGTTGAACGACGCCGCCATTGCTCTATGGCGCTTTCATGGACACACAGGACAGCTCTCGCCCGGTCAATTTCTGCCAGGCCTGCGCGGTGCGCAATCGCGCGATCTGCGCCGATCTCGACAAGGACGAGATCGGCCTGCTGAACAGCATCGGTCGCCGCCGCCGCATCGAGGCGGGCGAGCAATTGCTGTGGGAAGGCGACGACGCCGTCCTTGTCGCCAACGTGATCGAGGGGGTGCTGAAACTCTTCTCGGAAACGGCGGGCGGCAAGGAACAGATCCTGGGCCTTGCCTACCCTTCGGACTTTCTCGGCAGGCCGTTCAAGGAAACCAATTCCTACGGCGTGGAAGCGCTGGTCCCTGCCGAAATCTGTGTGTTCTACCGCGCGGATTTCGACCGTTTCGCGCGCGAACATCCCAAGCTGGAGCACCGGCTGCTGGAACGCACCCTGTCCGAACTTGACCGCACGCGCCGCTGGATGCTGCTGCTGGGCCGCATGAATGCGGAGCAGAAGCTGGCAAGCTTCCTGCTGGAAACCGCCGAACGGCTGGCGCCCGCTTCATGCGGTTTCGTGCCCGATGGCGGCTCGCGCCGGATCGAGCTGCCCCTGTCGCGCCAACAGATCGCCGACGTGCTGGGGCTGACGATCGAGACCGTCAGCCGCCAGTTCACCCGCATGAAGAAGGACGGGCTGATCGACATTGCGGGTCGCCGCGATGTCACCATCCTGGATTGGGACGCGCTGAACGCCCGCACGCAATAGGCGCGCTGCTCCGCACGATGACGCCGGGGCGCCGCAGTCGGTCCGCGGCGCCCCGGCGCTGCCTGTCGCTTCCAACATCCCCCGATTCAGAAGCGCCAGGCAAGCCCTGCACCCACGACCCAGGGGTCGAGCTTGTGCTCGGTCTGGATCGCCAGCGTATCGCCCGCATACCAGCGCGCCGTGGTGTCGATGAAATAGCGCTTGGCATCGATGCTGATCGCAAGGCCGTTGTCGTTCAGGGGAATATCGACACCCGCCTGCAGCGCGATCCCGAATTCGTCCGACATGCGCAAATCGGTCACGCCCAGCGGCAGCGTCGCCGCGCCCGGCTGCTCGTCGATCCAGATGAAATAGGCGGGGCCTGCGCCGACATAGGGCTTCACCGTGCCAAGGTCCGCGTGATATTTCAGCGTGAAGGTCGCGGGAACCAGCTTGGCGTCCGACACCAATTCCGCGCCGGGAAGACCGGTGGTCCCGTCCACGTCATGCTGCGTCAGGCAGCAGATCGTCTCGACCGAAAGCGCGTCGGTCAGGAAATATTCGATGGCGACCGTCGGCACGACATTGTCGTTGGCCTTGGTCTGCGTATCCGCGGGCAGGCCGACGATATCGGTTTCGACATCGGTGATCTTGCCATCGGGCAGCACGCCGGTGACGAAGGCCTTCACCTGCAGCCGCCCCGCGCCATCCTGGGCGTGAGCGGTCAGGGGCGCGGCCAGCGCGCCAAGCGTGAGGGCACCGATCAGAACTGGCAGTTTCATGTAACATTCCCGGCGGCGCAGTGACCGCCCCATGCGGCCCAGGGTTGTTGCGTCGCTGGGGGCCAGATGCACGGCCCGGCCCGCACGTTCATTGATGCACATCAATGATGCGGCCCGTGTCATGGAACAGCGTGCTGCCGATGCAGACCGACCGATCCGCCGCGCCCCCGACCTGCCGGGACCTTTTCGGCCGTTTTGCCGCCGATGTCCTGCCTGCGGACCTGCCGGAACGGACCCGCTGGCGCCTGTGCGAACTGGCGCAGCCGGTCGGCGCCGCCGCCGGAAACGCGCTGTCCGGCGAATGCGCCGATAGCCGCCTGGTCCATGTCGCGACCGGTGCGGCCCGGCTGGTCGCGCATGTCTCGCAAGGCCGCGATCAGGTCCTCTCGTTCCATTTCGCGGGCGATGTCGTGCTGGTCCCCGCCCGCGCGGCACATGGCTACACGCTTTGCGCTCTGGGTGCGTGCGAGGGGCTGGCCTTTAAAGCCGATCCCCTGTTCGAACTGGTGCGCGCCGATGCGGCGCTGGCCCATGCCTTGCTGCTCCGCACCCGGCGGGCGTTGGCCCGGTCGCGGGAAAAGACGATCGCGCTGGGCCGCATGACCGCGCAGGAGCGGCTGGCGAGCTTCCTTGTCGGCATGGCCGAACGCATCGGCGTGCCCGGCGCCGGCGGCTGCATGCTCGACCTGCCGATGTCGCGCCGGGACATCGCCGACAGCCTGGGCCTGACGATCGAGACGATCAGCCGCCAGCTGGGCGAATTGCGCGCTGCGGGATTGCTCGCGACCTCGGGCCGATCGGTCGTCCGCCTGATCGACATGCCGGCGCTCGAGGCGCGGGCGGGGCATCTCGCGGCGCCCTGCTGACAAAATCGTCAATTTGACCTGCATCAACGAAACGCCTGCCCGCGCGCCCTAGGCCGCGATCAAACGGACGGAGATTCTCATGCAAGCGGAAGCTGCAATCGGCCGCACCGGACTTTGGTTCGCGGTCCTGATCGTATCGATACTGGTCGTCCTGACGGCGGCGGACAGCGGCTTTGCCGCGCATGCGGTGATCGTGGGCATCACCGCCTTTGCCCTGATGGCGATGAGCGCGGCGCGTTTCGACCCGCTGGGCAAGGCGCAGGGCTTCTTCAAGATGCCCGAGGGGCCGTCGCGCTATGACGACGACGTCATCCGCTGGGGCGTCATTGCAACGATGTTCTGGGGCATGGCGGGCCTGCTGGTCGGCGTGTTCATCGCGTCGCAACTGGCCTTTCCGCAGCTAAACTTCGAGCCTTATCTGAACTTTGGACGCGTTCGCCCGCTGCACACCAGCGCAGTGATCTTCGCGTTCGGCGGCAATGCGCTGATCGCGACCAGCTTCTATGTCGTGCAGCGAACCTGCCGTACCCAGCTGGCATTCCCCGGCCTCGCGCGCTTTGTCTTCTGGGGCTACCAGCTGTTCATCGTGCTGGCAGCGACCGGCTCTCTGCTGGGCATCACCCAGT
>JAPYSD010000342.1 GCA_029936705.1 Croceicoccus sp.
GCGCGTATCCTGACGGCCGAGCAGATCGACCGCCCCTGCGACTGGGTGGTGTGCGACGCCAGTTTCATCTCGCTGGCCAAGGTGCTGGCGGTGCCGCTGGCACTGGCCGCGGCGGATGCCACGCTGGTCGCGCTGATCAAGCCGCAATTCGAGGTGGGCCGCGAGGAAGTGGGCAAGGGCGGCGTGGTGCGCGACGGCGCGCTGCACCGCCGCGTCTGCAACGAAGTCTCTGCCTGGCTGACGGGCGAGGGCTGGAACGTGCAGGGCCTGATCGAAAGCCCCATTAAGGGTCCGGAAGGCAATGTCGAATTCCTGGTCTGGGCCGGGCGGGGAACCCGTTCCGGCGGCTGACTGTTGGAGGATACATGGAACCGCCCGCATCAGATCGACACGAAGAGCCCCTTAGGCAGGATCCTGCTCAGCCGGATCATACGCCAAGCTACCGGCAGAAGTCGGTCCTGCTCTGGGCGCTGATCTGCGTGCCCGCGATCGTCCTGCTGGGCCTTGCTTCCAGCGGGCTTTCCGGCTCGGGCGAGGACAGTCCCTGGTTCGACATGCTGGTGAAGCCCGCGATCTATCCGCCCGGCTGGCTTTTCGGCGTGGTCTGGACGTTCCTCTATTCCATGATGGGCTTTGCGCTCGCGCTGGTGCTCGCCAGCGATCGGCGGGAGCACAAGAAGCCCGCGCTTGCCATGTTCGCGGTGCAACTGGCGGTGAACCTGCTGTGGTCGCCGATCTTCTTCGGCGCGCACATGATCGCGATCGGGTTCTTCTGGATCATGCTGCTGCTGGTGCTCGTGATCGCGACCATCGCCTATTTCTCGCGCGTCAGCCGCGTGGCGGCGGCCCTGCTGGGGCCTTATCTGCTGTGGGTGTGCTTCGCCGCGCTGCTGAACCTGCAGTTCTGGCAGCTCAACTGACCGGTCACGGCGGAGGCTCCCCAAAGAACGCTTGAGCCGCCTAAAGCAATTTTTTCTACCGCGTCAAAACGCCTGTGGTTATCCCTGCGCGCAACACCGCCCGATATTCTCTGCGACCCGGCGAAGGGAGCATAACTTGCCACGTGCACTGACCCACCTCGAACGGCTTGAGGCCGAGAGCATCCACATCATCCGCGAAGTCGTGGCAGAGACCGAGAACCCGGTCATGCTCTATTCCGTCGGCAAGGACAGCGCCGTGATGCTGCACCTGGCCAAGAAGGCGTTCTATCCCAGCCCGCCGCCGTTCCCGCTGATGCATGTCGACACGACGTGGAAGTTCAAGGCGATGTACGAGCTGCGCGAGAAGGCGGCGAAGGACGCTGGCATGGAGCTGCTGGTCTATCAGAACCCCGAGGCGAAGGAGCGGGGCATCAACCCGTTCGACCACGGACCGCTCCACACCGACATGTGGAAGACCGAGGGGCTGAAGCAGGCGCTCGACAAGTACGGCTTCGACGCGGCCTTCGGCGGCGCGCGCCGCGACGAGGAGAAGAGCCGCGCCAAGGAACGCGTATTCTCTTTCCGCACGGCCAGCCACGGGTGGGACCCCAAGAACCAGCGGCCCGAACTGTGGAACCTCTACAATGCGAAGAAGGCCAAGGGCGAGAGCATCCGCGTCTTCCCGATCTCGAACTGGACCGAGCTGGACATCTGGCAATATATCCAGCTCGAAGGGATCGAGATCGTCCCGCTCTATTTCGCCGCCAAGCGCCCGACCTTCGTCTACGAGGGCGGGCTGTTCATGGCCGACGATCCCGAACGGCTGAAGCAGGTGATGGGCGAGCTGCCCAAGATCACCGAACGCTCGGTCCGGTTCCGCACGCTGGGCTGCTTCCCCCTGACCGGCGCGGTCGAGAGCGAGGCGACCACGCTGTCCGAAGTGATCCAGGAAACGCTGCTGACAACCACCAGCGAGCGGCAGGGCCGCGTGATCGACAAGGATGCCGGCGGCGCGGGCATGGAGAAGAAGAAGCAGGAGGGTTATTTCTGATGGCCGATATCGAGAAAGAGCCCGTCTACAAGACCGACGCGCTGATCGCGGAGGACATCGACGCCTATCTGGAAACGCACCAGCACAAGACCATGCTGCGCTTCATTACCTGCGGCAGCGTGGATGACGGCAAGAGCACGCTGATCGGGCGGCTGCTGTACGATTCCAAGATGATCTTCGAGGACCAGCTGGACGCGCTGCAGTCGGACAGCAGGAAGGTCGGCACGCAGGGCGAGGAGATCGATTTCGCGCTGCTGGTCGACGGTCTTGCCGCCGAGCGCGAGCAGGGCATCACCATCGATGTCGCCTACCGCTTCTTCTCGACCGAGAAGCGCAAGTTCATCGTCGCCGATACGCCGGGGCACGAGCAATATACCCGCAACATGGTGACGGGCGCGTCCACTGCGGACCTCGCCGTGATCCTGGTCGATGCGCGCAAGGGCGTGCTGGTCCAGACGCGGCGGCACAGCTTTCTCGCGCATCTGGTCGGCATCAAGCATGTCGTGCTGGCGGTGAACAAGATGGACCTGGTCGATTACGACCGCTCGGCCTTCCTCGACATCGTGCAGGATTACCGCGAATTCGCCGAGGAAGTCGGGATCGAGGCTTTCACCGCGATACCGATCTCCGGCTTCAAGGGCGACAACATCACCGCCCCGTCGCCGAATACGCCGTGGTACACGGGCCCGGCGCTGATGGATCACCTCGAATCCGTGGAACTGTCGGCGGACGAGGATCTTGCCAAGTCCTTCCGCATGCCGGTGCAGTGGGTGAACCGCCCGAACCTCGATTTCCGGGGCTTTTCGGGCCAGATCACGGGCGGCACGGTCAAGCCGGGCGATCCCGTCCGCATCGTGCCATCGGGCAAGTCGAGCACGGTCAAGAGCATCGTCACCTTCGACGGAGAGCTCGAGGAAGCGCAAGCGGGCCAGTCGGTCACCATCACGCTCGAGGACGAGGTCGACGTCTCGCGCGGCAGCGTGATCGCCGCTGCCGACAATCCGCCCGAGACCGCGGACCAGTTCGAATCCACCATCGTGTGGATGGCGGACGAGGCGATGCTGCCCGGTCGGTCCTATTGGCTGAAATGCGCGGCGCAGACCGTGTCGTGCAGCCTGCAGCCGCCCAAGTACCAGATCGACGTCAACACGCTGGACCACCTGGCGGCCAAGACGCTCGACCTCAACGCCATCGGCGTGACCGAGATGGTGACCGACAAGCCGCTGACCTTCCTGCCCTATCGCGACGACCAGGGGCGGCTGAACAAGGCGCTGGGCGGGTTCATCCTGATCGACAAGATCACGAACCAGACCGTCGCGGCGGGCATGATCCACTTCGCGCTGCGCCGTTCGCAGAACGTGCACTGGCAGGCGATGGACATTACGCGCGAGGCGCGCGCCGACCTCAAGAACCAGACGCCCAAGGTGCTGTGGTTCACCGGGCTTTCGGGTTCGGGCAAGTCGACCATCGCCAACCTGGTCGAAAAGCGCCTGCACCGCATGAACCGCCACAGCTTCCTGCTGGACGGCGACAACGTGCGCCACGGCCTCAACAAGGACCTGGGCTTCACCGACGCCGACCGGATCGAGAATATCCGCCGCGTGGGCGAGGTCGCGCGCCTGATGACCGATGCGGGCATCATCGTCGTCACCGCCTTCATCAGCCCGTTCCGCGCCGAGCGCGACATGGTGCGCGCGATGATGGAGGAGGGCGAGTTCGTCGAGGTGTTCATCGACACGCCGCTCAGCGTCGCGGAATCGCGCGACGTGAAGGGGCTTTATAAGAAGGCCCGGTCGGGTGAGCTCAAGAACTTCACCGGCATCGACAGCCCCTATGAAGCGCCGGCCAGCCCGGAAATCCGTATCGACACGACGAGCATGACGGCCGAGGAGGCCGCCGACCGCATCGTCGAATATGTGCTGGGATGGTGAGCATGTCCGACGCAATCATCAGGGACGATGCCGAACTGGCGGCGCGGCTGGCAGAATTCGCCGGGCGCATCGCGGTCGAGGTGCGCGACAGCGGGCTGATCGACGGGAAGCCGCTGGGCAGCGCGGGCGATAACACCGCCAACGCATTCCTGTTGCGCGCGATCGCGGCGCAGCGGCCCGATGACGGCGTGCTGTCCGAAGAAAGCCGCGACACGCTGGAGCGGCTGCACAAGGACCGCGTCTGGATCATCGACCCCGTCGACGGCACGCGCGAATATGGCGAGCGGCGTGCCGACTGGGCGGTGCACGTGGGCCTTGCTATCAAGGGCGAACCGGTGATCGGCGCGGTGGCGCTGCCGGGCGTTCCCGAGGTGCTTCGCACCGACCGCATCGCCGCGCTGCCGCCTGCGCCCGACCGGCTGCGCATGGTCGTCAGCCGCACTCGCCCCGGCAAGGACAGCGAGGCCGTGGCCGAGGCGATCGGCGCAGAACTGGTCCCGATGGGCAGCGCGGGCGCCAAGGCCATGGCGATCATCCGGGGCGAGGCGGATATCTATTTGCACTCGGGCGGCCAGTACGAATGGGACAATTGCGCCCCTGCCGCGGTCGCGCTGGCGCATGG
>JAPYSD010000343.1 GCA_029936705.1 Croceicoccus sp.
GGCCGGTTGCTGGCGATCCTGCTGGTGGTCGTCGCGCTGGAATTCGCGCTCAACGCCTTCGTGTTCGAGCGCGCTAACGAATTCTCGCTCCAGGAAGAGGAAGCCGCCAGTATCTCCGACCGGTTGGTCGTCGCCTATCGCCTGCTGGACAGCGCCCCGCCGCAAAGGCGCGAGGCGATCGCGAACGAGCTTTCGACCCGCCATTTCCGCATCGACTGGTCGCGCCGGACCGTCCGCCGCGCGGCCAGCCTGGAACTGGAAGCGCTGCGCGACCAGATCATCGACAATGACGACGAGCTTCTCCGCGCCGGGCTTCGCCTGCATCTCGAACCGCTGAGCGGCGGCGGCGGCATCACGGGCAGCATGATCCTGCCGGACCGCTCGGTCATGCGCTTCTCGGCCGAAGTGCACCAGACCTTCAAGCTGAATGCGCAGCGGGTGGTCATGCTGCTGCTGCCGACGGCGCTGCTGATGCTGGTCGGCGGGCTGCTCGTGGGCGCGGCGCTGCGTCCCTTGCGCAACCTGGTGGCTGCATCGCGCAAGGTGGGCGAACTGCAGGAGCCGGAACCGGTCCCACTGGCCGGATCGCAGGAAGCGCGCGACCTGATCCATGCGTTCAACGAAATGCAGGAGCGCATCCACCAGCTGATCCGCAATCGCCAGCTGACGGTTTCGGCCATCGCGCACGACCTGCGCACTCCGCTTGCGCGGCTGCAGATGCGGCTGGACCAGGACGCGCCCGATCGGCAGGCGATGGCGGCTGACGTGGCCGAGATGCGGATGCTGCTGCAATCGCTCCAGACCTTCAACGAGGGGCACGATCACCGCGGCCCGATCGAGCGTATCGATATTGCCGCAACTGCGCAGACGCTGGTGGATGACGCTGGCGACCGCGGCTTCGACGCGGCCTACGAGGGACCCGAGCATCTGGAAATGTCGGGCCGTGCGCTGGCGCTTCGCCGGGTCATGTCGAACCTGATCGAAAATGCGCTGCATTATGCGGGCGACGTGCACGTGAAACTGTCGCGCGAGGGCGAGGACGTCGTGATCTCGGTCGTCGATAACGGTCCGGGAATCGCGGAATCCCAGATAGATGAGGTGATGAAGCCCTTCGTTCGCCTGGATCACGCGCGCAGCCGCAACACGCCGGGAATGGGCTTGGGGCTTGCTATCGTGAACCGCATTGTCCGCGCGCAAAGCGGTCAGTTCACCATCGCCAACCGGCCCGCTGGCGGTCTGTGCGCCACGATCCGCCTGCCCGCGAACGGACCGGAATAACCGCAGCGCCGGACGGCTCGTCGCGTTTCGCGTGTGCAGCAACAAACTATTACAATCGGGAACGGATCAGGAAACACAGCCTCGGTAAGCGTCCGTCTCATCCGCATTTGCGTACAGAGAAAACCACGGATGCAGTCGAGAGGACTTTCCCGATGAACGAACTTATTGGTCGCGTTTTCAACTTTGAAAAGACCGTGTTTCCCAGCAGCAGCGAACTCTATGGCACGCTGACCCGCGACGGGCAGAGCCCCAAGGCGCTCATGATATCGTGCGCCGATTCGCGTATCGTGCCCGAGGAGATCATGCAGGCACGCCCCGGCGACCTGTTCGTCTGCCGTAATGCCGGCAATATCGTCCCGCCCTATGCCTCGATGCTGGGGGGCGTTTCGGCCACGGTCGAATACGCGGTCGCTGCGCTGGGCGTGCGCGACATCATCGTGTGCGGGCACACCGACTGCGGCGCGATGAAGGCGCTGGCCTATCCCGAGGGGCTGGAAACCATGCCCAACGTAGCCGCCTGGCTGAAGCACGGCAGCGCGGCGCAGAACGTCGTCGACAGCTGCCAGGGCCACCTGAAGGGCGACGACCGCGTCCGCGCGATGATCTATGAAAACGTCATCGCCCAGCTTTCCAATTTGCGCACCCACCCTTCGGTCGCACGCGCAATGGCGGCTGGCGAGATGAGCCTGCATGGCTGGGTGGTCGACATTCACGAGGGCCAGGTCCTTGGCCTCGATGGCCAGACCGGGCAGTTCGTTCCGCTGCGCGACAACCAGCCGCTGCCCGTCGCCGTTCCGGCGCAGGCTCGGTACCAGATGGCCGAGGCCGCGGAATGAGCGATACCGCAGCCACTGCCGTGGCGGCGGACGGAAAGGGCGGCCTGTTCGCCCATTTCGGCCGCGACTTCACGGCTTCGATCGTCGTCTTCCTGGTCGCGATGCCGCTGTGCATGGGCATCGCGATCGCGTCGGGCGTCCCTGCCGAAAAGGGCCTGATCACGGGCATCATCGGCGGCATCGTCGTCGGCATGTTCGCCGGTTCGCCCTTGCAGGTCAGCGGCCCCGCCGCAGGCCTTGCCGTCATCGTGTTCGACTTCGTCGCGAACAACGGCATCACCGCGCTGGGGCCCATGCTGGTACTAGCAGGCTTGCTGCAGTTCGTGGCCGGCTGGATGAAGCTGGGTGCGTTCTTCCGCTCCATCAGTCCTGCCGTGGTGCATGGCATGCTGGCGGGCATCGGCGCGCTGATCGTGATCAGCCAGTTCCACATCCTGTTCGATGCGACACCGCTTTCGAACGGCGTCGCCAATTTGGCGGCAATGCCTGCGCGCCTGCTGGGGCTGTCGCCCTTCGACATCAACCAGGCCGAGATGGCTCTGGGCATTGGCCTGCTGACCATCGGCATCATGATCGGCTGGGAAAAGTTCAAGCCTGCGCAGATGGGCCTGCTTCCCGGCGCGCTGCTTGGCGTCGTGGGCGCCACGCTGGCCGCCATGGCGCTGGGGCTCGACATCACGCGCGTCGACGTGCCTGATTCCATCTTCGGTGCGGTCACCACGCCGGACGAAAGTTTCCTTGGCCTGCTGCTCAGCCCGACCATCATCATCGCGGCCATTGCCGTCGCCTTCATCGCCAGCGCGGAAACGCTGCTGTCGGCGGCTGCGGTCGACCGGATGCATGACGGCGTGCGCACCAATTACGACAAGGAACTGAGCGCGCAGGGCGTGGGCAACTTCCTGTGCGGTGTCGCGGGCGCCTTGCCGATGACCGGTGTCATCGTGCGTTCGTCCGCCAACGTGCAGGCCGGGGCCAAGACTCGCCTGTCCACGATCATCCACGGTATCTGGATCCTGGGCTTCGTCTCGCTCCTGCCGTTCGTGCTGCGGGAAATCCCGATGGCGGCGCTGGGCGGCGTGCTGGTCGTGACCGGCTGGAAGCTGGTCAGCCTCAAGCATGTGCGGCACCTCTATTCCAGCTATGGCGCACTTCCCGCGGTGATCTGGACCGCGACCTTCGTGCTGGTCGTGACCGTCGACCTGCTGACCGGCGTGCTGGTAGGGCTGGCGCTGACGCTGCTGGAACTGATCCCGCATCGACGTTCGCTGAAGCTGCGCTTCAACAAGGACGACGAGGGCGCGGAATGCGACGTGCACCTGTCGGGTAGCTGCACCTTCGTCAGCCTGACCGGCCTGACCCGCAAGCTGGAGGATATTCCCGGCTCGCGTCCGGTCCGCGTGAACCTCGCCGATGTGCAGGGTTTCGACCATACCTCGGCCGAGCAATTCAAGGAGTGGGTCGCTCGCCGCCGCAAGCTGGGTCATCCCGTCGAGGTGACGGGTCCAAGCCACCTCGTGGACCGCTTTTCCTGACAGTGCGGTCCATAGCATCCTGGGCCGGACGCTACCCTCAGCGTCCGGCCCTTTTTTTATGGTTCGTTCGGCCCGATCCGTTAGCGATCGGCGTGACCGTCGCGGCTTCAACGCCCCGCCCCCTTCCCCGTTATCCCAATCGGCAATCACGCTTTGACAGGCGGACTTGTCAGAGTAAAAAGATCGCCAACGGCAGCAAAAGCCAAGGATGCATCGGGGATTTCGATGAGAGGATTACGTTTCGCCCTGCTCGCGCTCGGCTCGGCTTCGGCACTGGCAGGATGCGCGTCGATAGAGCCGCCCACCACGGCCACCGCCACGACCTACGAGTATCGCGGCAACCCGATTTTCCGCGATCTGCATACCGCCGATCCGGCCCCGCTGGTCGTTGGGGACACGCTGTACCTCTATGTCGGTCATGACGAAGCGGCCGAGGGGCAGATGTTCAACATCACCGAGTGGCTGGCCTTTTCGACGAAGGACATGAGAACCTGGACTGCGCATGGCCCGATCATGCAGCCCACCGATTTCAGCTGGGTCTCGCGCGATGCGTGGGCCAGCCAAGTGACCGAGAAGGATGGCCGTTTCTGGTTCTACACCGCGGTCGAGCATGATCCCGAGCAAGGCTCGCAGGGCAAGGCGATCGGGGTCGCGGTGGCCGACAATCCGCTGGGCCCCTTCAAGGACGCCAAGGGCAGTGCGCTGGTCCGCAACGAGGATACGCAAGGGCCCCACAGCTGGGACGACATCGACCCGACCGTCTGGACCGAGGAGGATGGCACCAGCTGGCTCATCTGGGGCAACGCCAATATCTACATGGCAAAGCTTGCGCCCGACATGATCAGCTTCGACGGTCCGATACGC
>JAPYSD010000344.1 GCA_029936705.1 Croceicoccus sp.
GGATGATGCCGACCACCGAATTTCTCGAAGGCCGGCGCGTGATCGCGACCGAGAAGATGGACGGCGAGAATACCTCCATCTACACACGCGATCTCCACGCAAGATCGCCCGATGGTCGCTCACATCCCAGCCGAGACAGGGTGAAAGCATGGGCCTCACGCTTTCAGCACGAAATCCCCGATGACTGGCGGCTGGTCGGCGAAAACATGACGGCCGTTCATTCGATCGCCTACAATGATCTCCCGCACATCTTCTTGGGCTTTCAGGTCTGGAACGAGCTGAACATCTGTTTGTCCTGGGACGAAACGCTTGAATGGTTCCAGCTCCTTGGCATCACGCCGGTCCGCGTCCTTTACGACGGTCCGTGGAATCCAGCCGCATTAGCTGCGCTCTATGACGAACGCCGCGACTGGGAAAGCCGCGAGGGCTACGTCGTCCGTCTCGCTGATAGCTTCGGCATGAGCGAGTATCCCCGGGCAGTGGGCAAGTTCGTCCGCGCAAATCACGTACAGACAGCCAAGCACCACTGGGCCTCCCAGGCTGTCGTTCCCAACGGGCTCGCGCCTGGCGTCGTCATCTAGGCAGCCTCCGCAGCTTGTTCGTTAAAGAACCGCTCGAAGGCATGGCCCATCGCAGCGCCCGAAAAACGGCTGACCTAATCTCCTGATCGCATTGAGGAAGGATTCCCCATGACCGTTATCGTATATGCCGAAGACAAGTCCGGCCGGATCGGCTTCGGGCAATACACCGTGCCCTCAATCGAGCAGGCATTTGCAAACTTCACATACGTTGATGATGGCGCCACTTACTTTGCCGATGCCGAAGGTGAGGAACCGCTGCCGGCCAGCGAGGCGTTGGCCGTTTTTGCAGCAAATGGCGAAGTGACCTTCTACAATGACGAAGGCGAGAAGGTCCGCTTTACGCTTCAGCGCTGATCAGAAAACATACAGCCATGACCCGCATCATGATCATCGGCAGCAGCTCAGAAAGCTCTTTATCAGCTGCGGTTGCCAGAGTTCTCTCCGAACACGAGCCCTACGCACAAATTGAGATCGCAAAGGGAGAGGATTCCGGCCTCTCGATCGTTGAACATCAACCTCCTGCAGATCTGGCACACGAGGCAGAACGCCTCATGTCCAAGAGGGCACTACGACCTGCCGACCGTCAGGCGCGCACCCATCCGACCAGCCCGCGCCAGCGCGGCGGCTGGTAATCAGAAATTACAGAGCCGAGGTCACATGACGAATCCGAAACGCTTTCTCACCTCGCGGTTCAGCGACTATGACACGCTTCATATCACGTGGCTTCCAGACAGGCATGACGCCGTTCTCATCGGCTTCACCAGCTCGCTGCCTGAGAACTGTATCGCAGGCTACCTTCAGTCGGCCCAGGTGCCCTTGCTCACCGAATACCTGTCGTTGGTCAAGAAAGGACCGCGAGGCCCAGCTTTGCGCTTGGCTATGAGCGAGGATCTCATGCTCATTGTCCGTCCTTCCAATCGCGGAGATCCGTACGAAGAGGGCGTGCAAATCGAGATTGATCACGGCGATTACACCAGCGTTTTGATCTTCATTCCCGAGCGCCAGATCGACGACCTCATCGAAGCCTTCACACAGGGCATGCCACCAGAGCTCAACGCTGGTGCCGCATCATGACAAAACTGATCCTTGCCAAGCAAAAATGCAGCGAATGCCTATGCACACCGAAGCGCATCGTATCAAAGGAGCGCGCCGCTCAGATCATCAGCGATTGCCTCGACACGCAGAACCATTTCGTCTGCCACAAGTCGTCTGATGGTGAGATCGTGCATTGCCGAGGCGTTCACGACCTCCATGCGAGCCAGGCCTATCAAATGGCCATCCGGCTTGGCATAGAAGTCGAAGAGCGAGAAATGGATACGTAAAGGTCAAACCCGCTTCCATTTCCAGCCGCTTTCCCTTTGGGACACCCTCTCCCTGATTAGTTGAAATGCACCCGCATTTCCGCAAAGAAAGCTGGCTTGTGGCGGCATTTCGGGGACGCGCCGCGGCAAACGTGCAGGGGGACGCATGAGCATATCTCAACTTAAAGAGTTGGCAGAGCTGCGCCGAAGTGGCGATATCAGCGATGGTGAATATGAGGCTCGAAAGGCCCGTATCTTCGCAGAGCTCGATCGGCCTCGGATCAATTTGGTCCGATCTGTACTCCTACCTGCCGCATTCATCCTTTTGATTTTTGCCGTCTGGGCGATCGGCATGCCGTACTGGACTGCCTATCAGATCCAGAATGCCATCGAGCGCCGTGACCCAGCTAGTTTGTCCGACCACATCGACTTCGATGCGCTACGAGCCAACTGGAAAGAGACCATCCGCACCACGGAAACGGGATATGATGCGGAAGACAATATCTTCGGGGAAGCCGGCGAGCTTCTGATCAACAACTTGGCAACCGGGTTCGTGGATGGGTTAAGCGATCGGAAGATAGCTGAAGGGATCATCGAAGAGTATCTGAAGCCAAGCAGCTCATCGACTGGCCCTGAATACAATCGCACCGGATTTTCGACCTTCCATATCCTTGCCGCCGGGAGAATGGCGGTTCTCGAGCTCGAGGGGCTTAGCTGGAAGATCGTCGACATAGCCAAGGCCCCATCAAGTGAAAGCACCAGGCCAAATGGCGGCAAGTCGCCATCGAGCGGCCAGCCGACGAAGGCTCATGCCGACGTACCGATGAGTTCCCCCATCACATCCACCGACGATCCGACATACGGAAATTATTGCGGCGGCAAATGGGCCACCTTCGAAGGTGATTGGATCTTCGGCCTCACCATTCTGGAAGACCAGACCTATCGCTTCGACTTTCTAGATGGGCCATCCGAAACAGGTCCCTACACATTCCCAAACCGCGAAGGCATCGTGACAGGCGAGGGCGACTATAACTTCACGCTCTTCTGCGATGAGAGTTCTGCTCGGTTGGTCTTCGTGCAAGACGCAAACGAGGGAGATGCTGCTGCGTTTGACGATGCCTACCAGATGCATCGATACACCGGCACCCTGGAAGCCTTTTTGGCCCAGAACAACGTCTCGATCACCGAATAGAGACGTCTGCAGCATCACGCGGTGCGCACTGTTTGAAGCAGCCAGCCGAACATAGCGCACACATCTGTGCACGATAGCGCTGCCAGAGAAGATGTTATTCCCGCCCTTCCGGCGCGCGAAAACAAGAGATCAAATCCCGGTTTGCTCTTCGTTTTTTGCACTGCATCGAGGAAAGGGAAAATTATGTTCGGACCATCTTCCTACCAAGCGATCTCCGGCGCTCAGGCCGCAACTTCCGATGAAATCCTGGTTGTGACAAGCTTCAACCCGGGCGAAACGACCGAGAACGCAGTCGCATCGCTCGAGGTTGCTCGCGTTCTGCCTGATGGCTCCCTCAACCCCCTCGGAACGGTCGAAAAATTCGACGAGCCCGAGTACCACCACGAAGCATACACCCCTCGCTTGCCTTTTGTTGTCGAAGTTCGTCACGACGGCGTCGATGACCGCGGCAAGCTGAAAGCTCCCAACCTCGCCCGCCGTCGCTTCGACCTCGACGCGGTCACCAGGGCAATGCCCGTGTTCAGCGGTGGCCTTGGAAAGGCCGCATGAACAATGCGTCAAACATTCTGACTGGGTGAACTTGGCCCGCACAACCCATTTTGGGCCTTCACCCATGAAAGCGTCTTTCGGCACTGTCCGACAGTGCCGAAAGGCGATCCGTCACAGGCTTGGCCTCGCGAGATACCTTCAATGATCCAGCGCACCACATGGTGAGCTAGTACCGGCGCCAGAAGGAAGGGTATTCCCGCCCTTCCGGCACGGGAGAACAAGATGTCAAATCTCGATTTGCTCTTCGTTCTTCTGGCTATTGCAGGATTGATGGTCAGTGTAGCAGCACTGACCATCGCCCTAATCCGAAGATAGCTTAGAAGGGGTGGCTCGTTCCGAACAGGAGCGGGTCACTCTCTCCCACATAGCTCTTCGGGAGATTCCAATCAATGACCGGACCAGATTTCACTTCCTGGATGAGCCACTTGGGGCTCAACAATCTGGAAGCGGCAGAACGGCTCGATATCGGCCGGAACACGGTGACCCGCTACAAGCGGGATGGCGCGCCCGGCCACATTGGTCTCGCTTGCTCGGCCATCGCCATGAATCTACCAGAATGGCGGGATACGCCCCTCCTTGGGCGGCAATAGCAGCGGAAAGGACAGATGATGTTGCTCAGACCGAAAGATCGCGCAGCCGCACGTTTCCTTGCGGATCGCGGTAGATTCCCGTCTGGCGGCGCCGTTCCTTATGACGTGGCCCATCGAGCCATTCAAAATGCCTTGGATTCGAATGCATCTCGTCTCGCCGCGCTCGAAGAAGCGGTAAAGGCGATTCCAGATCGCGCCAATTTTGAAAACGATCACGTTTTTGCGAACGCGATTGTTGCATGGCGCGAGGAGATGCTTTCGCCCGCCAACTCCACCTCGCCCAGCGTGCCATAAAGC
>JAPYSD010000345.1 GCA_029936705.1 Croceicoccus sp.
GCTCAGCATCGGCCCCGCCCTGCCCTTTACGTTCGCAGCCGCGTTCAGACCCGCAAGCAAGCCCTGTGCCGCCGCCTCTTCATAGCCGGTCGTGCCATTGATCTGACCCGCGCAGAAGAGACCGGACATGTCCTTCAGCTCAAGCTGCGTGGTCAGCGCGCGCGGATCGATATGGTCGTACTCCACGGCATACCCTGGCTCGACGACCTTCACTTGCTCCAATCCATCGATGGTCCGCAGCATCGCAAGCTGCACATCGACCGGCAGGGACGTGCTGATGCCGTTGGGATAGATCAGCGCGTTATCCAGTCCCTCCGGTTCGAGGAAGATCTGGTGACCATCGCGGTCGGGGAAGCGATGGATCTTGTCCTCGATCGACGGGCAATAGCGCGGACCATGTGAACCGATCGCACCTGAGAAGAGCGGCGAACGATCCAGCCCGCCGCGTATGATGTCATGCGACTGATCATTGGTGCGGGTAATGGCGCAGAACAACTGCGGGTTGGCTCGCCGCTTCGACAGAGGCGACATTAGCCATTCGTCGGCGTCCGAAGGCTGGCGCTCCAGTTTCTGCCAATCGACTGTGCGGCCATCAAGGCGCGGAGGTGTACCGGTTTTCAGTCGCGCCATCGGCAGCCCGGCGCCGCGCAACTGCTGGGCGAGGCGCGAAGCCGCGCCCTCATCGATACGCCCGCCTTCGAAGCGCTCTTCACCCCTAAACAGGCGGCCGCCAAGAAAGGTACCCGTGCAGAGGATGACAGCTTCGGATCGAATGTCTGTACCGTCTGCCAGACTCACGCCGGCGACCCTATCCCCGTCTAGGATCAGCGCAGCCACTTCCCCCTCGACTTCTGTGCACCCTTGGGTCCGGCCGATCATCGCCTGAATGGCTTCGCGGAACAGTCGGCGGTCCGCCTGTATGCGCGGCCCCTGCACCGCGCTGCCCTTCGACCGATTGAGCATGCGGTAATGGATCGCCGCGTGGTCGGCGGCCCTGGCGATCAGCCCGTCGAAGGCATCCACTTCCCGGACGAGATGACCCTTGCCTAGCCCTCCGATTGCGGGGTTACACGACATCGCGCCCGTTTTCGTCCGGTCGAACGTGATAAGACCGACTGATGAGCCCATTCGTGCCGCCGCAGCCGCTGCTTCGCAGCCTGCGTGACCGGCGCCCACCACGATGATATCGAACCGAAGCATGGCTTGCCCATACAGCGCGCTATATGAGTGGTCAAAGCGGAAGCGGTGATCCGGTCGAAATGTTCCACGTGGAACATTCTATTTGCCAATGCAGAATCGTCCGAAAAGGGCATCGAGCATGTCCTCAGTCCCGGTGTGGCCCAAAAGCCGGTCGAAGGCTAAGCGCGTTTCCCGCAATCCTTCCGCGACCAGCAAGAGGTCGTGCGCATTTCCCGCTTCAAGCAACGATCCTTGCGCTTGCGCAATCAGCCTCGCCTGACGGTCATGCAACGCAATCTGACCCGGCTTGGGCATCGCCTCACGCGCCTGGGCAATCAGCGCTGATCGTAGCGCGGGTATATTCTCGAGCGTGGTCGATGATACGTGGAAGTCCCAGTCACCGCCGCGCTTCGGCTCGACGTCGATCTTGGTCGCCACTTTCCATGACCCGGCTGGCGCCTCCCCCGCCTCACCCAGCCACAGGACGAAATCCGCACGCTCTAGCTCATCGGCAGCGCGCCTGATGCCGATCGCCTCGATTTGGTCGCTCGTATCGGTGCGCAGACCCGCGGTATCGACAAACAGGAAGGGTACGCCGCCAAGCGCCACCGGTCGATGCAGCGCATCGCGCGTCGTTCCGGCGATCGGGGTCGCGATGGCGGCGTCTTCTTCAATCAAGGCATTGAAAAGACTGCTCTTTCCGGCATTTGGCGGGCCGCCAATGGCAACGCGATAACCCTCTCGCAAGGTCTCGGCGCGCGGCGCATCCAGCCATTCGCCCAGCTGTTCCGCCAGTTCCCGGCAATCCCGCGCGAAACCGGTATCGACCGACCCGGCGTCCTCTTCGTCCGAAAAGTCGATCGACGTTTCGACTCGCGCCGAGATGCCGAGCAAGTCCTCACGCCATTCGCGCACCTTCTTCGACAGGACCCCTTCGCTAAGGGCCTGGGCATTGCGCAACTGCAGTTCGGTCTCGGCGCTCAGCAGGTCGGCCAGCCCCTCGGCCTCTGCCAGGTCGATGCGGCCATTGCGGAATGCCCGCAGGGTGAATTCGCCCGCATCCGCCTGGCGCAATCCCTCTATCCGGGCAAGCACGTCCTGAACTCGCGCCACCAGCGCGCGGCCGCCATGCAGGTGCAGTTCCGCGCAGTCTTCTCCGGTCGCGCTGGCCGGGCCGGGAAGCGAAAGGACGAGCGTTTCGTCGAGCAGGCTGCCATCGGCGGGGTCGCGCAATTGCATGACGCTCGCGCGGCGCGGGCGCGGCACCCGGCCACCCAGGATTTGCAGCACGTCGCTAGCGCGCGGGCCGCTGATGCGGATTACGGCGATACCCGCGGGCGGATTACCGCTCGACAGGGCGAAGATCGTGTCATTGCCAGCCATGTCCCGGCCCCTGCCCCCGCGTCGCCGCGCGGTCCAGCCCGAATTGCGCGGCCCCGATCAGTTGGTCGACTTGTTACCCTTGCCAAAGGCGGCGATCGCACCGGTTTCCATCATCTGCTGGAACATCTTCATCCCCAGCTCGCCCATCGGGGTGAACTGTTTGATCATTTCCTGCAGCTGTTCGATGTTGCCGGTGCCCTTCATCGAGTTGATCACCGTATCGACATAGAACTCGTTCACGCGGGTCACGTCGGGCAGGCCCAGAAAGCGCCGCGCCTCTTCAGGCGAGCAATCGAATTCGACATTCACTTTCATCGGCTTTCCCCGTGGAGCAATTTCCGTTCTCATACGCTGTCATAGACGGGTGGCAAAGTCCATCCACGGTTCCTATGCATGGGAAACGGCCAAATTGCTTGCAGGAGAGACGTCATGGAATTCGCAACCTCGGTCCCTACGCTGGAAAAGGACGGCAGTTTCGGGGTCTATGTCGCCCGTCCGCAAGGCACGCCCAAGGCCGCCATCGTCGTCATCCAGGAAATCTTCGGCGTGAATGCGGGCATCCGCGACAAGTGCGACCTGCTGGCGAAGGACGGCTATCTCGCGGTGGCGCCCGACCTGTTCTGGCGGTTCGAACCGGGTATCGAGCTGGATCCCGACGTCGAGGAGGAGATGCAGCAGGCATTCGACTATTTCGGCAAGTTCGACTTCGACCAGGCGGTGAAGGACCTGGAATCGACGGTCCACTGGGTCCGGCGCGAAAAGGGCGTCTCCAAGGTCGGCTGCGTCGGATATTGCGCGGGCGGACGCCTCGCCTACATGATGGCGGCGCGCACCGATGTCGATGCCTCCGTCGGCTATTACGGCGTGATGATCGACAAGATGCTGAACGAAAGCCACGCCATCGCCAAGCCGCTGATGCTGCATATTCCGACCGCCGATCATTTCGTGGACGCGGACGCGCAAAAAGCGATGCATCAAGGGCTGGACGATCATCCACGCGTGACGCTGCATGATTACGAGGGGCTGGACCACGGCTTTGCCACGCAGTTCGGCAAGCGCCGCGATGAAGCGGGCGCGCAGCTTGCAGACAAGCGCACCGCGGAATTCTTCGCCAGCCACCTGGCATAAGGGCCGCCATGCAGAACCGGGCCAGCTGGCGCAGTTCCGCCGACCTCTACACGCGCTTTGCGGTGCCGCTGGTGCTGCTGGTGCTGTCGGCGATCGCGCTGGCGTGGCCGCCCGTGCGCTGGCTGGCGGTGGTCACCGTACCGCTGCTGATGATCGCGGTCTGGGACTTCTTCCAGACGCGTCACACGCTGCGGCGCAACTATCCGCTGATTGCGCGGTTTCGCTGGCTGATGGAGGATTTCCGGCCCTATTTCCGGTCATACCTGATCGAATCCGACCTTGAGGGCCGCCCCTTCAACCATGACCAGCGCGCGCTGATCTATGCGCGCGCCAAGGGGCAGCTGGATTCGCATCCCTTCGGCACCGAGCTCGACGTTTATTCCGAGGAATACGAGTGGCTTGGTCATTCGATCGCCCCCAATGCGGAGGCACCGACCGAGTGGCGCTGCCAGGTGGGATCGGACCAGTGCAGTCGGCCCTATGCGGCTTCGCTGCTCAATATCTCGGCGATGAGCTTCGGTTCGCTGTCGGCCAATGCGATCATGGCGCTGAACAAGGGCGCGGCGAGCGGCGGGTTCTATCACGACACCGGCGAAGGCGGCATCTCGCGCTATCACAAGGCGCATGGCGGCGACCTGGTGTGGGAACTGGGCAGCGGCTATTTCGGCTGCCGCAACAAGGACGGCAGCTTCGATCCTGGCCAGTTTGCCGAGAATGCGCAGGGCGAAACGGTCAAGATGATCGAGGTGAAGCTGAGCCAGGGCGCCAAGCCCGGCCACGGCGGCGTATTGCCCGGCAGCAAGGTCAC
>JAPYSD010000346.1 GCA_029936705.1 Croceicoccus sp.
CGAAACGGCGACCAATACTTCCACTCGTTTGGCACCTTCGCGTTGCAGAACTGGGTCGCCGATTTCCAGCATTTCTGGCTGGAAGCCCGCAATGCCGGGATCGACACGGCCATCGGCGCCTATTGCCTCGAGCACGAGGCTGCACTGGCCGGTAAATTTGCGATCGGGGGCAAGCCGGCGCTCAGCTATGCCTATCACCTCGACGCCGGGCGCTATGCCGCTTTTCTTCGTACCATTGCCGAACGCAACGGCGCCCAACGGGTCGAGGGCAAGATCGCCGATGTCCGGCACCAGCCGGAAACGGGCCACATAGCCGCCCTGGTCCTGGACGACGGGCGCGAGGTGGAAGGCGATCTGTTCATCGACTGCACCGGCTTTCGCGCCCTGTTGATCGGCAAGGCGATGGGCAGCGGCTATGACGACTGGAGCGAGTGGCTGCCGACCGACGCGGCCTGGGCCGTGCAGACCGAGACTGAGGACGCGCCGCCGCCCTATACCCGCGCGATCGCACATGAAGCGGGCTGGCAATGGCGCATCCCGCTGCAGCACCGGACGGGCAACGGGCTGGTCTTTGCCAGCGACTACCTCGATCCCGAAGAGGCACGGACGAAACTGCTGTCGACGATCAGCGGCAAGCCTCGAAACGATCCGCGGCTGATCCGCTACAAGACCGGCAAGAGGCAGCATATGTGGCGGGGCAATTGCCTTGCGCTGGGGCTTTCGTCGGGCTTTGTCGAACCGCTCGAATCCACCAGCATCCATCTCGTCATGATCGGCGTGACGCGGCTGATCCAGATGTTCCCGTTCGGCGGATCGACCAGCGCGGTTCGCGACCGCTGGAACGCCATGGCCGATACGGAGCTTGAGAAGGTCCGCGACTTCATCATCCTTCACTACAAGCTGACAGAGCGTGACGATTCGGCGTTCTGGCGCAGGTGCCGCGACATGGCGATACCCGATTCGCTGCGGCAGCGGATCAGCAGCTTCACGGATTCCGCGCAGGCCTGGCAGGAAGCCAACGACCTGTTCCGCGCCGAAAGCTGGCTTCAGGTCATGCTGGGCCAGCGGCTGCAACCGGAACACTGGCACCGCATTGGCGCGCTGATGAGCGAAGGGCGGCTCGAAAGCGAACTGGGAAGGCAGCGCTCGGCCATTGCGGCACATGTCGCCGCGCTGCCGAGCCACGAGGATTTCATCGATCGGTTCCTGTCAGGGAAGCGGCATGCGGAGGCAGGGCTGATCCGTTCGGGCTGATCGAATTAATCACGGTATTGACAGCCAGGGCCGAGTGCGGCGGGCCGAGTACAAGACGGCTTGCTTTCGCTTGGATTTGCGTCATAGGTAGCGCTACCATAAGGCATTCGCAGGGATTGGCGGATGCAAGGGAGAGATTCATGGGAACCAACACGGATAAGGCCGGAGGCGCGAATATCGCGCTCATATCGGCGATTGTAGGTGTCGCGACGATCGGCGGATTGCTGTTCGGCTATGACAGCGGCGCAGTGAACGGCACGCAGCCCGGCCTGAAATCGGCATTCATGCTGACCGAAGGCGGCCTCGGCTTCACGATAGGCTCGCTTCTCATCGGCTGCTTCGTCGGTGCTTTCGCTGCCGGCACGCTGGCCGACGCGATCGGCCGCCGCAACGTGATGCGCCTTGCCGCGCTGATGTTCCTGATCGGTGCGCTGGTCCAGGGCCTTTCGGAATCGCACACGATTTTCGTCATCGCCCGAATCGCGGGCGGCATGGCCGTCGGCGCCGCGTCGGTTCTCTCGCCTGCCTATATCTCGGAAGTGGCGCCCGCCAATATTCGCGGCCGCATGACCACGGTCCAGCAGATCATGGTGATCACCGGTCTGACGGCGGCGTTCCTCGTGAACTATGCGCTGGCCGCGGCCGCGGGCGAATCGACCAATATCTTCTGGGGCGGCCTGCAGGCATGGCGCTGGATGTATCTGATGCAGGCAGTGCCTGCCGCGGTATTCCTGATCGCGCTGTTCTTCATTCCCGAAAGCCCGCGCTACCTCGTCGCGAAGAGCCGTGACACCGAGGCGCTTGGCGTGCTGTCGAGCCTGTTCGGCGAAGTCGTCGCCAAGGCGAAGCTGGCCGAGATCCGCGCCAGCTTCGGCAGTCACCGCCCCAGCCTGCGCGACGTGCTTGCACCTGCGGGCGCGAAGAGCTTCCTGGGCATGCGTCCCATCGTGTGGGTCGGCATCATGCTCGCGGTGTTCCAGCAGCTCGTCGGCATCAATGTCATCTTCTATTACGGCGCGACGCTTTGGCAGCTGGCCGGCTTTACCGAGAATGACAGCCTGCTGATCAACATCGTTTCGGGCGCCGTGTCGATCGCGGCCTGCTTCATCACCATCGCGGTGATCGACCGCATCGGCCGCAAGCCGCTGCTGCTGATCGGTTCGGCCGGCATGGCGGTGACGCTGTTCGTCATGGTCTTCGCCTTCAGCCGCGGCACGCTGGATGCCGAGGGTGCCCTCGTGCTTTCGAGCGAGATGGGCATGGTCGCCGTGATCGCGGCGAACCTCTATGTCATCTTCTTCAACGTCAGCTGGGGCCCCGTGATGTGGGTGATGCTGGGCGAGATGTTCCCGAACCAGATCCGCGGCAGCGCGCTGGCGGTGGCAGGCTTCTTCCAATGGTTTGCCAACTACCTCGTCGCGCAGACCTTCCCGATCATGGCGACGGGCATCGGACTGGCGGCCAGCTACAGCTTCTATGCCGTGTGCGCGGTCATCAGCTTCTTCCTGGTCCAGCGTTTCATCACCGAAACGAAGGGCAAGGAACTGGAAGAGATGGAAGGATAAGGCGGGAAGGCTAGTGTCCCCCGCTGCATGATCCTAACATCGCTGCCATGACCCAGCTATCATCCAGCCCCGTGCGTGTCGTCGTCCTTGGCGGCGGCACGGCGGGCTGGATGACTGCTGCTTCGCTGGCGAAACTGCTGCCCGGGCAGGTCACCGTCGACCTGATCGAAAGCGACGACATCGGCATCATCGGCGTCGGCGAAGCGACCCTGCCGCACATTCGCGGGTTCGTCGAAAGGCTGGGCATCGACGAAGCCAGCTTCATGAAGGCGACGCACGCCACCTACAAGCTGGGCATCGACTTTCGCGACTTCGGCGCAATCGGCGAAAGCTACATCCACCCCTTCGGAAGTTTCGGGGAGGCCGTGCAATCGGTCGGCTTCCATCACTGGTGGCTCGACTTGCACAGGCGGGGGGCCGCAGCCGACCTGGGCGACTATTCCTTTGCCGTCCGGGCTGCGCGTGAAAACCGCTTTCAGCCGCCCGCGCATGACGGTTCGCTCGCCTCGACCTATGGCTATGCCTACCAGTTCGATGCCACGCTGTTCGGTCCGTTCATGCGCAAGTTCGGCCTGTCGATCGGCGTCAATCGCCACGAAGGGCTGGTCACCAAGATCGAGCGCGACGGCGATAGCGGCGATGTCGCCGCCTTGGTGCTGAAGGACGGGCGCCGGATCGAGGGCGATCTCTTTATCGACTGTTCGGGCTTTCGTTCCCTTTTGCTCGGCCAGGAAATGGCGGAGGAATGGGAAGACTGGACCCATTGGCTGCCATGCGACCGTGCCGCTGCCATGCCCTGCCAGCACGATGGCGGCGAATTGCCGCCCTATACCACCGCGACGGCCATGCCCGCCGGATGGCGCTGGGAAATTCCGCTGCAGCACCGCATGGGCAATGGCTACGTGTTCTCCAGCGCCCATCTGTCCGAGGATCAGGCATGCGACGCGATCCGCGCGGCCGCCCGGGGAACACCGCTGGCGGATCCGCGCATCCTGCGCTTCCGCCCCGGCAGACGGCGTCATTCGTGGGCGGGCAACGTTGTCGCCGTCGGCCTGGCGAGCGGCTTCCTCGAGCCGCTGGAATCGACGTCGATCTATCTGGCGCAGATGGCGATCACCAATCTGATCGAGCTGTTTCCCGCAGGCGGCCGGATCGATCCGCGCGACCGTGACGAGTTCAACCGGCTGGTCGACATGGAATATGACCGGATCCGCGATTTCCTGATCCTGCATTACCACGCCACGCGCCGCGACGATTCCGACTTCTGGAACCACGTTCGCACCATGAAGGTGCCAGGCAGCCTGGCCGACAAGATCGAGCTGTGGCGCAGCACGGGCCGCGTGGAGAAATATGGCGAGGGCCTGTTCTTCGAACCCAGCTGGATCGCGGTCTACGTGGGACAGGGGCTGCTACCCGAACGCTACGATGCGCGAGTGGCGCAGGTCGATCCGGCCCGCGTCGGCGCCGCGCTCGACCGGTTGCGGCAGGCTATCGATGGCGGGGTCGCCGCCATGCCGGGGCATACCGAATATCTGCGCAGCGAAGCGGCCCGGCTGGCGCAAGCGGCATGATCGCCCCGCGTGAGCCATTGCGGCGCGTCGTCGTCGCGGGTGATGGACAGGTGGGGCTGCTAGCCGCCATTGGGATCCGCCGCTCTCTCCCGTCCTGCGAAG
>JAPYSD010000347.1:0-2740 GCA_029936705.1 Croceicoccus sp.
CTGCCCGCACTGATGAGCGCGGCACGCTCCGAGGCGAAGTCGGCGTTCGGCGACGACACCGTCTATATCGAGAAATATCTCGGCAATCCGCGCCATATCGAGTTCCAGGTATTCGGCGACGGCAAGGGCCAGGCGATCCACCTGGCCGAGCGCGACTGCTCGCTGCAGCGCCGCCACCAGAAGGTGCTGGAGGAAGCCCCCTCGCCCGTGATCAGCGCGCAGGAGCGCGACCGCATGGGCGGCATCTGCGCCAAGGCCATGGCCGACATGGGCTATCGCGGCGCGGGCACGATCGAGTTCCTGTGGGAAAACGGCGAGTTCTACTTCATCGAGATGAACACCCGCCTGCAGGTCGAGCATCCCGTGACCGAGGCGATCACCGGTCTGGACCTGGTGCGCGAACAGATCCGCATCGCGGCGGGCAAGCCGCTGTCGGTCAAGCAGGAGGACGTCGAGTTCACCGGCCACGCGATCGAATGCCGCATCAATGCCGAGGACCCGTTCAACTTCACTCCCTCGCCGGGCGAAGTGACCAGCTATCACGCGGCGGGCGGCATGCACGTGCGCGTGGATAGTGGAATCTATGCGGGCTATCGCATCCCGCCCTATTACGATTCGATGATCGCCAAGCTGATCGTCTATGGCCGCACGCGCGAGGGTTGCATCATGCGGCTCAAACGCGCGCTGGAGGAAATGGTGATCGCAGGCGTCAAGACCTCGATCCCGCTGCATGCCGAGCTTATCCGGCAGGACGATTTCCTCAACGGCGACTATTCGATCAAATGGCTCGAGGAATGGCTCGCCGAGCGCGAAGCGTAAGGCCGAGAGTGCTCATGGTCGGCTGGGACTAGAACTCCCAGCTGACCCGCACATGGGCCAGCTTGCCCGATTTCTTCTCGCCCCCGCCCAGCGCGGCGACCTCGAGCGCGGGGCCGTCGTCGATCGGCTGGATCGACCATTCGCGCTTCAGCCCGTCGTCGTCCCACGCGCGGCGGGGCATCTCCGGCTCGTCCAGCGCGCCGTGTTCTTCCTCAGCGCCCGGCGCGGCATCGGCTTCTTCCGACAGGGCCAGAACCGTGCGCGGATCGCGGCGGGAAATGTCGAAATCCAGCGCGAGCATGTCGGATTGTCCGGGGGCGGGCAGCGGCGCGACCAGTTCCTGCGCGCAGGCGGGCATGGCGG
Source organism: Croceicoccus sp. (assembly GCA_029936705.1). Lineage (GTDB taxonomy): Bacteria > Pseudomonadota > Alphaproteobacteria > Sphingomonadales > Sphingomonadaceae > Croceicoccus. The sequence continues at coordinate 1,183 of JAPYSD010000347.1, forward strand.
CGAAGGCGGCAATGCCGCACGGCCCCGCCAACAGCAGGACGGGAACACGGCAGTGGGACGACAGCACGGATCGCATGGCTTCTGACCGACCTCCGCAAGGCGCTATGATGCTATTCCATATGATCAGGAAATGCGAATGCGCCGTGACGGTTTCCCGCAGGCTGTAATTTTTCTGCGGCGAAGCGATGGGAAATGCGCCGATCGGCCTGGCGCGGGCATAAAAAAGGGGCGACCGGATCGCCCATCGCCCCTTCCTTACCTGATAGCGTGGGCAGCGGTCAGAGCTGGCCCAGCATGTGTTCCGCGCTCGACTTCTCGAACGCGCCGGGATCCTCGACGTTCAGCTCGGTCACGGTGCCGTCGTCGACGATCATCGACCAGCGCTGCCCGCGCTTGCCCAGGCCAAAACCCGAACCGTCCATGGTCAGGCCCAGCGCCTCGGCGAAATCTGCATTGCCGTCGGCCAGCATGGTGATCGCGTCGCTGCCGTCGCGTTCGCACCACGCCTGCATCACGAACGGATCGTTGACCGCGGTGCAGGCGATCTCGTCCACGCCCTTGGACTTCAGCGTGTCGGCCTTGTCGACGAAGCCCGGCAGGTGCTTGGCCGAACAGGTCGGGGTGAATGCGCCGGGGACCGAGAACAGGGCTACCTTCTTGCCTTTGAAGTAGTCCGCGGACTGGACCTTTTCCGGGCCGTCGGGGGTGGTCTTGGTCAGCGTCACGTCGGGCAGCTTGTCGCCCTGCTTGATGGTCATGATGGTGTGTCCTTCTTTCCCGTATGCCGCGCCTTGCCGCGCGTCAGGGCGAGACATAGGTGCTGCGGCGCAAGGTGCAAGGCGCGCAGGCGGCCCGGCGCCATGGTAAAGATCGATTTACCGCGCAGGTTTAAGCTTGGGTAAAAGAATCGCGCGATCCTGCAGCCACGGGCCGAGGGGCGGTCCGGGCAGACGGGGATACGCGAAATGGGGACTTTCAGGACATTCGCCGCAGCCGCGGCCGCTGGTGCGATGCTGGCGGCCATGCCGGCGCCGGTGCTGGCGGCGGGCCCGGCCGACGTGATGCAGGCCGAGAACCTGCGCAAGCTGGACATCATGCTGATGGTGACGTCGCTGCGCTGCCGCAAGGGCGCGCATGACTTCCAGGCCGATTACAACGATTTCTCCGCCAAGCGCGTGGTGATGATGAAGGCCGCGTACCAGACGCTGAAGAACGGCCACGTCCGCAAGCTGGGCGAACGCGGCGCCAAGCGCGAGATGGACAAGATCAGCGTGGGCATGGCGAACCAGTACGGGCTGGGCCACCCCTGGCTCGCATGCGACCAGCTGAAGGCGGTCACCCGCGACCTGGCCGAAAACGGCGGCGAGGCCGAGCTGGCGCTGGCGGCGGCGCACCTGCTGTCGCCCGCACGGCCCGCGCAGTTCGCGATGGTCGACTAAGGGCGGACAAGCCGGTTTCCCCGCACCGCGGGGCACGCGAGAGGAAGGGCACGCCATTTGCGCCCTTCCTTGCGAAAGGGCCGGGGGATGGGGACCCCCGGCCTTTTTTCGTGCCGCGG
>JAPYSD010000347.1:2840-4488 GCA_029936705.1 Croceicoccus sp.
CTTCCTTGCGAAAGGGCCGGGGGATGGGGACCCCCGGCCTTTTTTCGTGCCGCGGCGACGGGCGCATCCGCAGCCGATATAAAGAAAGCTTTATATTTGCCCTGGCGCGGCTGGGCCTGTAGAGCGGGCGCAGAAAGGCGCGCATCGCCGCGCCTGCCAGAACCCGTTTTACAAGCCGAATAGCAGGAGCACCCGCCGTGGCCAGTGTCGCTGAAAAGGATTATGTCATCGCCGATCTCTCGCTGGCCGAATATGGCCGGGACGAGATCGCCATCGCCGAAACCGAGATGCCGGGCCTGATGGCCCTGCGCGAGGAATATGGCGCTTCGCAGCCGCTCAAGGGCGCGCGCATCACCGGATCGTTGCACATGACGATCCAGACCGCCGTGCTGATCGAGACGCTGACCGCGCTGGGCGCGGAAGTGCGCTGGGCGACGTGCAACATCTATTCGACGCAGGACCACGCCGCCGCCGCCATGGCCGCGCAGGGCATTCCCGTGTTCGCGATCAAGGGCGAGAGCCTGGCCGATTACTGGGATTACGTGGGCCGCATCTTCGACTGGGACGCCGGCAATGGCGAGACCTGCAACATGATCCTCGACGATGGCGGCGATGCCACCATGTTCGCGCTGTGGGGCGCGCGCATGGAAGCGGGCGAGACCATGCCCGAGCCCGAGAACGCCGAAGAGATCGAGATGCAGCGCGCATTGAAGGCGTTCATCGCGAAGAAGCCCGGCTATCTGACCGAGACGGTCAAGGCCATCAAGGGCGTGTCGGAAGAGACGACCACCGGCGTCCACCGCCTGTATCACATCGCCAAGGCGGGCAAGCTGCCCTTCCCCGCGATCAACGTGAACGACAGCGTCACCAAGTCGAAGTTCGACAACCTCTATGGCTGCAAGGAATCGCTGGTCGACGCGATCCGCCGCGCGACCGACGTGATGCTGGCCGGCAAGGTCGCCTGCGTCGCCGGTTTCGGCGATGTCGGCAAGGGCAGTGCGGATTCGCTGCGCAACGGCGGCGCCCGTGTGCTGGTGACCGAAGTCGACCCGATCTGCGCGCTGCAGGCCGCGATGGAAGGCTATGAAGTCGTCACCATGGACGAGGCGGTGAAGCGCTGCGACATCTTCGTGACCGCGACCGGGAACGAAGGCGTCATCACGGGCGCCAACATGGAAGCCATGAAGAACATGGCGATCGTGTGCAACATCGGCCACTTCGACAGCGAGATCCAGATCAGCGCGCTCGACAATTACGAGTGGAAGGAAGTGAAGCCGGGCACCGACCTCGTCACCTTCCCCGATGGCAAGCAGATCATCGTGCTGGCCAAGGGGCGGCTGGTGAACCTGGGCTGCGCGACCGGCCACCCCAGCTTCGTCATGTCGTCCAGCTTCACCAACCAGACGCTGGCGCAGATCGAGCTGTTCACCAAGGCGGGCGAATATTCGAACGCGGTGCACATCCTGCCCAAGCACCTGGACGAGAAGGTCGCCGCCCTGCACCTCGACAAGTTGGGCGTGAAGCTGACCAAGCTGTCGCAGCGCCAGGCCGATTACATCGGCGTGCCGGTCGAAGGGCCGTTCAAGCCCGAGCATTACCGCTACTGATGCGGCGCGCCCCGGTGGCGTTGCGGGCGCCGGGCGCGGGC
>JAPYSD010000348.1 GCA_029936705.1 Croceicoccus sp.
CGGGTTCGTCGCTATGCCCCAGCATCAACCCGCTACGGACCGGCGGTCCGTGCCGCATCAGGTAAAGATCGAACGACCTCACGGCGAACCTGCGACGGTAGCTTCTTCGAATGTCGCCATTCCACCGTGCGCCGCCAGCGCCGAGCGGACAATCTGCGCCGCCACCGCCGCGCCCGAGCCTTCTCCCAAACGCATGTCCAGCGCCAGCAGGGGGTCGAAGCCCAGCGCATCCAACAATCGCCCGTGTGCGCCTTCGCCCGAACGGTGGGCGGCAAGGCAATGCCCGGTGATAGCGGGCGCAAAGCGCGCCATCGGCGCCATCGCGGCGCAAGCGATAAAACCGTCGATCAGCACCGGAATGCGCCGGTGTCGCGCCGCCAGCATCGCGCCCGACATGGCTGCAATCTCGCGCCCGCCGAGCCGACGCAGGGTTTCAAACGCGGTGCCGCAATCATCGCGATGCCGCGCCAGCGCATCGTCCACCACCTGCCGCTTGCGTACCAGCGCGGCGGCATCGATGCCCGTGCCCTTGCCAACCCAATCAGCCGCATTGCCGCCAAAGCTGGCCGCGCACAGCGCCGCCGCAGGGGTCGTATTGCCGATCCCCATCTCTCCGGGCAGGAAAAGCTGGCAATCGTCGGGCAAAGATGCCGCGCCAGCGTTCAACGCGGCAAGGCAGTCCGCCTCGCTCATCGCTGGGCCACGCGCGATATCGCCGGTGGGCCGGTTCAGATCCAGCGCCACCACCGCCAGCGACGCGCCGCAGGCCCGCGCCAGCGCATTGATCGCCGCGCCGCCATCGTGGAAATTCGCCACCATTTGCGCAGTTACCTCGGTGGGAAACGCGCTAACCCCGCGCGCGGCGCAGCCGTGGTTTCCGGCGAAGACAACGGCCGCGATCCGATCGACGGTCGGGCAAACGCTGCCCTGCCAGCCCGCCATGAACAGCGCGATATCCTCTAACCGGCCAAGCGAACCTGCAGGCTTGGTCAATTGCGCCTGCCGCGCCGCAGCGGCGTCGCGCGCGGCAGCATCGGGCATGGGCAAATCGCGCAAGGCAGCGTTAAACTCAGCGGGAGTGGCAAAGCGGATCATGCCACCACGCTCCCTTCGGGCGGGATCCGGACGATGAAATGGCCCTTAACTCCGTCGGGCCAATCGGCATAGCGAACCTGCCCGTGCTCGCTGGCGCCATGATGCACGGCATAGTCCAGCACGGCGCGTGCACTGGCATCATCAGGGGTGAAATCGCCCAGAACATAGCCGATCTTGCCCGCCGCGCGGATATGCACCGCACAGTGGCGCGAGCAGGAAAAGAGGCAGGGCATTTCCTCGACGGCAATGTCCGCATAGCGCGGCTCGGCCCGTTGCAGATCGCGCATGGCCCCTGCCAGCAGCGCGCCGCCGCGCCGCCCTTCATCGTCCTCGCGCCGGTCGGGTGACAGGCGGCAGGTGCTGCACACCACGACCGAGGGGCCGCTACTGGCAGGGCGCAGCATCAGAAACGCGCCCTTGCGCCGACATAGGCGCTGCGTCCCAATGTGCCGTATCCGTTGGCGGTGGCGTAATCGCTGTCGAACAGGTTCTCGACCCGCCCATATAGCGACAGCTCGGCACCCACCGGCACCTCTGCACGCAGATCGGTCAGCAGATAATCGTCCAGCATGACTCCGCCCGCGCGGTCGCGGCTTTCACCCGAATAGCGCAGAGCGATACTGGCCGAATAGCCGTCCTCCGCCTCATAGCCGAACGATCCGTTCGCCAGATAGCGCGGCACACGCGGCAATTGCTGGCCATAGGTCGTACCGGCGCTGCGATCCTCGGCATCGATCCAGCTGAAATTGCCGCGCGCGAACCAGCCCCCGAATTGCGCCGAACCGGCCAGCTCCACGCCGCGCGCACGGCTTTCGTCGATATTCGCGTAATAGCCGAACCGCTCGACACCGGTGCCGGGAATATAACATTCGCCGGGCAGCGTGCCGGTGGTGGGGCAATAGGCAAAGTCGATCAAATTATCGCTGTCCCTTTCGAAATAGGTGGCAGACAGGGAAACGCGCCGGTCCAGCAGATATTGCTCCACGCCCGCTTCCCAGCCCTTGGCATGTTCGGGCTGCAGATCCGCCGATCCGTATTGGGTGAACAGCTGATAGAGCGACGGCGCCTTGAACCCCTCGGAATATCGGGCGCGCAATATGGTGCCGCCATCCCACGGGACGAAGCTGCCGCCCGCGCTGAACACGGTATTGCCGCCGAAACGCGAATGGTCGTCGTGGCGAACCCCGCCCTCCAGCGTCATCCCCGCCGTGGGTGAAACGCGGGCATGCACATAGACACTGTCGATATCCGCCTCGGCCCGCGTGGTAGTGAAGGGCAATGTATTATTGCCCGGCGATGCGGTGCGCATGCGCTGTTCCTCACGCTCGCCACCGAATGCAAATTGCACCGCGTCCGATAGGGCGAAGCCGCCTTGATATTCGTACCGGCGACCACGGCCCTGCGCGTCGAATGTCTGGCTGCGCACCGAACGGTCGGGGTCGAAATTATCGCGGTCCGTGCGGCTTTCCATAACCGCCAGCCGGTTGGTGAACCGCCCGTCCAGCAGCGCTGCATTCACACCCGCATAGGCTGTCCACGCCTGTGTCAGCCCATAAGCGCGACTGTCACCGGCAAACCCATCGAAATCATTACGTCCGTCGGCGTAGTAGCCGCGCAGGTTCAGCGACAGTACCGACGCGATCCGCGCCGTCAGCGTGCCGCTGGCGGACTGGCGGCGATAGCCGTCCCGCTCGGTGCCGTTGCTGCGCGCCGATATGCCGTCAGTAGTAAATGTGCTGCCAGCGATCCGCCAGTCGATCGCCTTGCCGCTGCCGCCCACGCCTGCCCGCGCGTTCAGCGTATTGCGCGATCCGCCTTCGAGCGTGAGGCGCCCTTCCAGCGGATCGGAGGGGCTGGCCGTGACCACATTGACCACCCCGCCAATTGCATGGCTGCCCCACAGGATCGATTGCGGCCCACGCAAAATCTCAATCCGTTCGATATCGTCGGCGAACAAATTGCCGAAATCTGCCCCGCCATCGGTGGTGGATGCATCGGACAGGCGCATGCCGTCGATCACCAGCACGCTTTGCCCCGCATCGGCGCCGCGTATGCGCAGCGATGTCGCCGCCCCATAGCCGCCATTGCGCGACATGCTGATGCCGGGCGTACGGACCAGAATATCGGTGACCGCGACGGGCTGCTCCGTCTCGATCTCTTCAAGGTCGAGAATGGTAACAGACGACGATACGCGGTCGCTGTCGACCGGAGTACGCAAGGCGGAAACGACGATTTCGCCTGCCGCGTCATTGGCCTCGGCGACGGTGGAAAGAGAGCAACCTATAACGAGCGCCGGCAGGAACGCATATTTGAATTCGGGCATGGACAATCCCCACAAGTGACAAGATGCCACGCGCGGATCGCAGCGGGGGAACGACTGCGGCGTGAACACACACAGACCGTCCCGTCCGGCACGCGCCGCACGAGGCAGTTTCTGTCGTTTCACGAGGGATTTCCCCGTTCGGCCGGCACACCCTGTCCGGACGAAGAACGACAGCGTCAGGCAGGTCTCCTGGCTTGCGGGTCGATGCCGGTCCGGCCGCCTTCTCGGGACGATGATTGCCCCAATGGCATGATGGCCGATGGCTCTCCGCTTACAGTTGCAGGGGCAGCCGCGGTCTTGAACCGCGTTCCCTTTTGATCCCCTTGCGGGGAACCTGTCGCTGGCGAGGCGGATAATGGCCCATGAAACATATGGCAAGCCGCTTGTGACCAGATGGTGACTTGCAGAGGCGGCGCATGCTCCCTATCGGCAAGAATGTAACGGGTGCCCGCGAGGGCTTAATCGGGAAGTCCGGCAAGCAGGATTCTACATCTGCGAATCCGGCACTGCTCCCGCAACTGTGACCGGTGAGCGTTCTGCCACAAGCCATTGGAAGGATTGTTTCCTTCCGAGAAGGCGGCGGAAATGCGTTGACCCGGTAAGTCAGGAAACCGGCCCGTTGCCGTCGTTCTTCGCCCGGGCGGGATGTACCGGTCGAACGAGGGCCCAATCCCTTGGTGGACGACACTTGTGTGTGCGTTGAGAAAGGGAGGGCCGCGTCATTCGGCACTCGCAGATCATTTCAGCTGCCGCGGCCCTGCGCCGCGCCTGTTCCGTCGTCTTACGCGGCGGGCAACGCATCGTTGAACCCTATGGAGGAGATCAATGATGACCGCCGTTCCAATCGCTGCAAAGCACCTGAATATCCGGCAATTCGATGCCGTTCTTTTCGCCGTGTTGGCTGTATTGATGCTGGCCACGCGCCCGCATTCGCTGTCCGAATATATCCACCTTCCCGAAACCAGCCTCGCCAGCTTTTTCGTGGCGGGATTTTACATCCGCTCGCGCCTTGCCTTTCCCGCGCTTTTCGCGCTGGGTTTCGCGATCGATGTGGTCACAATCTACGTG
>JAPYSD010000349.1 GCA_029936705.1 Croceicoccus sp.
GGTGGAGGAGATACCGCTCCAGCCGCTGCGCGACCTCAACCTCGACAAGGAGGATATCCCGCCGCTGCTGGTCGATATCGGCAACCATCCCTATTCGGCGGGCGGGCTGACCGATTGCGCGGTCATCGGCAAGGCGATCGCGGACATCGACATCATGCTGGGCCCCGACATCGACGTCCCGCGCGAGCAGCGCTCGGACCTCGACAAGGGCGCGGACAAGGCGGGCGAGATGGCGCAAGACATCGTGGGCGGGCTGATCCCGTTCCGCGGGCTGGTGCGCGAACTCTCGGGCGCGAAGGCGCGCGAACGCTATCTCAGCCAGCTGATCGTGGCGGCGGGCGTGCGCCGTGCGTTCCTCAAGGGCATCGGCCTCGAACGTGGGTGCCGGCCGCCCGCAAGGCCGCTGTCCGACGGCCCGACCATCGAACCGCCCAACGCGGACGAGGCCGCTTCCGACGAACCCGTAACCGGGGAATAGGGCGAAGGACGCGGACAGCCATGGCGCCCGCGCCCCTCCGTCAAACCTGCGCCGGGCGGCCCATGCCCGACCAGTCGATATTGCGCGTCGCATACATCACGCCCGCCAGCGCCGCGAACAGCAGCAGCGATCCGATCAGCAGCGACCAAGCCTCAAGGCTGAGCAGCACGAACAGCAGCGCGTAGAGCCCCGCGAGTAGCCCGCCCATCACCCGCGCGCGCTTCCAGCTTTTCAGCACCGAGGCGCTATAGGCGGTGATCAGCGCGACAATCGACGCGCTGGCCAGCAGATAGGCGATGGTAAAGCCCGTCACCTCGGCAAGGGCGAGCAGCAGCACGAAGAACAGCACCAGCCCCGCGCCCGTCAGCAGATATTCCGCCGCCGCCACCCGGACGCCCGCCACCACGTCGAACATCAAAAAGGTCAGGAAGGTGAAGCCGATGATCAGGAAGCCGTATTTCACCGAACGGTCGATCCGGCTGTAGAGGTCGACCGGCTCGACCAGCCCGATGGTCGCGGCCCGCGCCTGCGTCCCGCCCGGCGCCACGATGGCCGAAGGAGCAGCCCCCACGACGGGCGGGTCGAGGTCGGCGGTCATCGCCAGCCCCTGCCCCAGCGCCAGGTCGGGCACGGCAAAGCGGGCCTTGAAACCCGCGTCCGAAATCGCCGGATCGCCGGGCAGGAAGCTGCCGGAAAAGCTGGGATGCGGCCAGCTCGACGTGACCTGCCACTGGGTATCGCCGCCACGCGGGACCAGGCTGATCGTCTCGCTGCCGCGCAGGCCATAGGACCATGCGACATTCAGCGTGGCGCTGCCGTCCCAGTCGGGAAAGCCGTGAAAACCCGCGCCGCCGGTCGCCGCCGGACCGCCGCCGGGCCGCGTCGCCAGCGCCGCGCCGTTCACCGTCACCGCGCTGCGGCTCTGCAGCCCGCGCGGGTCGGACACGCCGAAGCGCAATTCGGCACGGCCGGGCATCAGCGTGGCGGGATCGATGCCCTGCCGCTCAAGGTCGTCCGGCATGACGAAACGCGCGGTGCCCCTGAAGCCCGCGTTGTAGAGGACGGTCGCATAGATCGACTTCTGCTTGCGCTGGGGGTCCAGCGTGGTCGCGACGTCCTGCTCCGTGGGCGACAGGAACAGCTCGCGCATCACGGTCGATACCCGCGACGTCTGCTTGCCGTCGACCACCGTGCTTTCGCTGACAGTCTCGCGATAGGGGATCACCAGCACCGGGCCGGTCACCACCTGCGGCCCGCCCCAGCCCTGCGTGATCGTCTGGCGCGCGACATGCGACTGGTCCTGCCGGTCCCACACCAGCGCGTATACCATCATCAGCGGCACCGCGAGCGCGCCCGCGACCAGCAATGCGAAAAGCAGCTTCATGCCCGGCGTTCGCTGCCGGGGCGGCTGCGCATCCAGGTCCGATGCCTGGGCCTCTGTGTTCGTCACAATGTCGTCTCCCCATTACTGATGGAGAGACGAACCGTGCTATTTAAGCGATGAATTGAAGGTGAACCGCGCGCCGCTATTCCGCCAACTCGCGGCGCATGTCGGCCAGCTCGGCATCGAGCTCTGCCAAAATCTCGCGCCGATCGGCGTCCGACATCGACCCGGCGGACGCGATCGCGATCCGCGCTCCCTCGATCCCGGCGATCGCGGCATGCATGGCGCTGCGCTCGATCGCGCGTTCGTCGATCACGTGCTCCTGCACGATGCGGTCCCTGCCGTCGGGCCCCGCCTGGCTCACGCGGATCGTCCGCACCTTGCCATCGGCAGAGACGCTCTCGTGCACTTGCGGCGCGGCGGCGGCGGCGCGCATCGCCTCGCGCGTGGCCCGGCGGATCTCGACTCGCGAGCGTTCCAGCTCGGCAGAAGCGCGTTGCAGCTCGCGCTGGACCTGCGCGCGTTCGGACGCGCTCATGCTCCGGTCGGCGCGCACCGATCGCATTTCCTCGCGCAGGGCGGCCTGTTCCTGCACCATCCCCGCATCGGCTTCCTCCAGCTCGCGCTGTTCCTCTATCATCCAGCTGCCGGTGCCGTCGGAATAGCCGTGCACGGGCGGTTCGGGCGGAAGCGGCGGCTCGGGCGGAAGCGGCGGTTCGGGCACCATGCCGGGCGGCAACGGAGCCTCGGGCGCGGCAGGGGGCGCGGGCGGAAGCGGCGCGGCGGGTGCCGACGGCGGCACGGGCACCTCGGCGATCTGCGCCTCGGCATAGGAAATCGACGCTGTCAGCGGCAGGGCGATGCAGGCTCCGGCGCCGATCAGCAGGATGCCGGTACGGCGGCGCAGGCGAGAGGGGGACATGGTCAGGCTCCTGAGACGATGGACGATGGCTTTCTCGCCCAGCAGGGGCCCGATCTCCCGAAATCCGGCCATGGGGGCTGCGAGTGCGAGGTTCTGTTCGCGTGCCGAGGCGGCGATCACGGACCCGTAATGCGCGCGGGTGGCGGCATCGCGCCCCCCATCGGCATGCGAATCCATCACGCGCGCATCGCACGCGGCTTCCTGGTCGCGCCGCATCGCGCGCCAGCCCAGCCACGCGATGGGGTTGAACCAGTGCAGCGCCAGCAGCGGCTGGGCAGCGATGTTGGCAAGCAGGTCGTGCCCGCGGTGATGCGCGATCTCGTGCGCGATGGCGAGGTCGCGGCCCGCGCTGTCGAGGTCGGCCATGAAGCCGGTCGGCATCGCGATCACCTTGTCCAGCACGCCGAACGCGACGGGCGCGGCGACGGCATCGGTCTCGACCAGGCGGATGTCCTGCCACTCGCCCACCGGACGCGCGTGCTTGAGCAGCAGGCGGCGCATCGCGTGATAGGACGACCAGCGCCATGCCAGGAACGCGAACGCCACGGCCAGCCACACGAACACCAGCGCGCCGACCAGCATGTCGGGCGCGATCAGCGACGGGGCGGGATCGCCCATAGCGGCCAGCTCGACATGGGGCAGGACCGGCGGCGCCTTGTCGGCGAACATCGGGACATTGCCGGCCTCGGCCACCGGGGCGGCCTCCTCGGCAGGGCGCATCCACGCGGGCAGCACCAGCGGCGGCATGACCAGCCGCACCAGCGGCAGCGCCCACAGCGCATAGGCGGCGCGCGGCCCGAACCAACGCGCCACCGGCCTGCGCAGCAGCAGCGCGGCGGCGATCAGCACGCCGGTCGCGATCAGCGTGTCGGCGGCATATTCCAGGACATCGATGTTTCCGGTCAGTCCACTGTCGATCATTTCCTGAGCTCCCTCAGCAATCCCTCGATCTCGTTCAAGTCGCGCTCGCTCAGCGCCTCGGCCTCGGCCAAATGGGCGAACAGGCTGGCTGCGCGGCCGCCGAACAGCCGGTCCAGCAGGCGGCGCGATTCGCTGCCCAGGAACGCCTCGCGCCCGATCAGCGGCGAATAGAGAAAGCGGCGGCCATCGGGCTGGGTCGCGATGGCGTTCTTGGCGACCAGCCGCGACAGCAGCGTCTTGACCGTCGCCAGGCTCCAGCCCTTTGCGGCGTCCACGCGATCCGCCACTTGCGATGCGGTCAGCGGCTCGCCCGCGTCCCACAGCGCTTCCAGCACCGATTGCTCGGCTTCGGAAATGCGGTCGGCGGCGGCATCGGACATGGATCGTTCCCGTGGCTTGAAGTTCGACTACAGGTGTAAACGCATTCGACTACAGCTGTAAACGCCGGATGCGCCCCAACCATGTCGCCGGTCGAAGCCGCTATGTCGTTCGTCGGGCGGTCCGGCGATGCACTGCCCGCTTGCGCCGCTGCCCCGGCGGCGCGATACTCGGGCCATGATCCGCAAGCTCGCTCTCGCTTCCGCCCTGTTCATCGCCCTCCCCGCCGCCGCACAGCCGGCAGGGGAACAGCCGGTGCCCACCCCCACCGCGGCCGCCGCTGAGGCGACGCCGCAGGCCCCCACCGCCAGCGACACCAGCATCGCGCCACAGACCGAGCTGGTCGCGATCGAGACTGCGGTGGGAACAATCACCGTCGCGCTCGAGACGGAGCGCGCGC
>JAPYSD010000350.1 GCA_029936705.1 Croceicoccus sp.
CTCAGGCACTGCCCGACGCGGCACCCGTGACGCCGTCACACAGCGACGACACGATCGCCCTGACCGGCGCGAACGTGGTGTCGATCGACGGCGGCGCGCCGGTTCGCGATGCGACTGTCATCGTGCACGACGGCAAGATCGTAGAAGTCGGTCCATCGGGTTCGGTAACCGTGCCGGCCGACGCGGCCATCGTGCCGATGGACGGCAAGTGGCTGATCCCCGGCCTCATGAACATGCATGTTCATTTCGGACTGGTGTTGCCCGGTGCGGCAGGTGCGGCGCTTGCCAATGAGAATGATGCCGAACTCGCGCTTCGCATGGCTGAAAACGCGCGCAAGTCACTACTTGCGGGTGTGACGACCGTGCGCCTTACAGGTGAAACCCACGGTGTGGATTTCGCGCTTCGCCGCGCAATCCAGCGCGGCGAGGTGGTAGGGCCCCGTATCAAGACGGCGGGGGAAATCATCGTACCGACCGGCGGACACGGCTTTCTGGAAGCCGACGGCCCCTATGCATTGGCCCATGCCGTGCGAGAACAGATCAAGCAGGGAGCCGACTGGATCAAGATCGCCATCTCGGGCGGTATCGCCGATACGCATGGCGCCATTGCCGCGGCCCCGATGACCGACGAAGAACTGTCGACACTGATCGACGTCGCGCATCGCAACGGCATTCCCGTGACGGCGCATAACGGTTCGGGAACAGCGGCCGAGCAGTCGCTCGCCATGGGGATCGACTGTTTCGAGCACGGCTATCACCTGACCGAAGCAAACCTCAGGGAAATGAAGGCGAAGGACGTCTGGCTCGTTCCGACCATCGTCGTCACCCAGCCTGGCGCCCGCGAGTTCTACGAAAAGATAGGTTCGCCCGACTGGTATCTCGCCCGCGTCGAAGCGACCGGCGAGGATCACTGGAAGATGCTGCAGAACGCGATCCGGCTTGGCGTGAACGTCGGTCTCGGCACCGATCAGTTTCCCTTCGAGCCGAATGACGGCACGACCGCGACTGTTGCGGAGGCCGAGCTCTACGTGAAGGCCGGGATGACACCGCTTCAGGCTCTGCAGGCGGGGACAATTCAGACCGCGCGCATGCTCAAGATCGACAAGGAAGTGGGGCGGATCCAGCCCGGTTATGCCGCGGATATCGTGGCGGTCGATAGCGATCCGACCGCCAATATCTCGGCGCTGCGGTCGATCAGCTTCGTGATGAAGAATGGCGTCGTCTATCGCGACGACGCCCGTGGAATGACCGTCGTCAACTGATCCTGCCTGCGGCCGCTCCTTTGCCGGGAGCGGCCGCCTTTTTCAAAGGCAGTCCTTCTTGCCTAAAGTGAGGATGCGCCTCAGGTCGCGAAGCTATCCGATTCCCGCGAAACCTTCTGTTCGGCATGCCATTCTTCATAGGTGGGGCGGGCAAGCTGGAACCGGTCGGTCGAGCGTGTGTACCAACCGGCGCCATGCATGCGCGCGATCAGCTGCATCGCGGGCGCGTCGACGTGGAGCCGTTCCGCATCGATGAATTCGTCGCCGATATGCAGCGTGACGATCTGACCCAGTACCACCGTGGTGCCGGGCGTCTCGGTGGCCTGAAACAGGCGGCATTCCATGGACACCGGTGCGCTGGCGATCCGCGGCGGACGGACCCGGGTGGCGGGAGCGGTCTTCAGGCCGGTCGCCGCAATCTCGTCAAAGCCGGGCGGTGCGTCGATGCACGAAAAGTTCATGGCTTCGGCATCGTCCTCGCACACCATGTTCACCACGAACTCGCCGGTGGACAGGATGTTCGCCGCGGTATCCTTGTGCGTGCCGTCGGACTTGCGCATCAGGCCGAAGACTAGCAGCGGCGGATCGGCGCTGACCATATTGAAAAAGCTGTAGGGAGCGAGATTGCAATCGCCCTTTTTCGACATGGTCGAGATCCAGGCGATGGGGCGGGGGGTGATGCTGGCGCTGACGATCTTGTAGCAGTCGGCGCTGGACATGGCGGCGAGATCGAATTCCATGGCGCCTATCCTTCGCCCTTGCGGCTGACGGCGCACTGCGGCGCGACATTGACATCCAGGCGGAACACGTCGGGGCGGGCATAATGGCCGACGACGTCGAAATCATATTTGCCGCGAACGACCGCATCCGGATCGATGTTCGCGTACAGGATCGTCTCACCCGAATAATCCGGCCCCGCCAGAACGCCGCCCAGCGGATCGACAATCATCGATCCGCCGCGCATCAACACAGTGTCTGGATCGTCGCCAAGCGCGCAGTCGTAATCGTCGGGATAAGCGCCGCGCGTAATGTGCTGGCAGGCCGATAGCACGAAGCAGCGACCCTCAAGCGCGACATGCTGCATCGTCGCGGCCCAACCGTCGCGGTCATCGGCGGTCGGCGCGCAATAGAGCGTGATGCCCTGGTCATACATCGCCATGCGCATCATCGGCATGTAGTTTTCCCAGCAGATGACGGCGCCGATCCGCCCCATCGGGGTATCGATAACGGGCATCGTCGAACCGTCGCCAAAGCCCCAGATCAGCCGCTCCGCCCCCGTGGGCATCAGCTTTCTGTGCTTGGCGATAAGACCCTTGTCTCCATCCAGGAACAGCGCGGTGCAATAAACCGTCCCGCCGTCGCGCTCGATCACGCCTATGACCGCGAATGCGCCTGTCGCGGCGGTTGCCTCTGCCAGCATCTCCACCTCCGGTCCGTCGAGTTCGATCGCGGCCTCATGATAGTGCTGATAATCGACGCGGCCCTGCGGCTTGCGCATGCCGACCGGCGTTCCGAACGACGCACCCTTGGGGTATCCGCCGATAAAGGCTTCGGGAAAGACGACGAGGCTGGCGCCGGCATCCGCGGCCTTGCGCAGCAATGCCGACGCCTTTTCCGCCGCCGCGAGAGAATCCATCGGGCTGGAAGCGGCCTGGATGACAGCGGCGCGGAAGGGTTTCTTCATGCGATAACTCCGTAGAATCGCGAGAATTGCGCGATTTTCGATGGGTATAATAGTTGCATTTGACTATTTTTTCAAATTGTTTTAGGCCTGTAATAAATCGGCTGGATAGCCGGTTCGGACAAGGAGTGTGGCATGGCCGGGCAGGCATACGACCAGTATCGCGAGAACCAGATCGGGCGGGCCAATGTGGCCGACACGCCGGAATTGATCGCATATTACGAGCGTCTGAAGTCCTTGGGCACTGGCGCCTTGTGGACCGTCGCCAACAAGATCGAGCCTTGGGAACCGGTTTCGGATTCGGTGCCGATGCTTTGGCGCTATGGTGACCTTCGCGAGGATGTGATGAAGGCGCTCGACCTTGTCACCCCCGAACAGGCTGGCCGCCGCGTCGTCTATCTGGAAAACAAGGGCCGCGCCGATGTCGTCGCCGCTGTCGGCTGGCTTTATTCGGGCCTGCAGGTGATGGCTCCGGGCGAGGTTGCATCCAGCCACCGCCATTCCGCTTCCGCGCTGCGCTTCATCATGGAAGGCAGCGGCGCCTTCACCAATGTCGACGGGCACAAGATGACGCTGGGCGCCAATGACTTCGTGCTTACACCCAATGGCACGTGGCACGAACATGGCGTTGCGGAGGATGGCACCCCCTGCATCTGGCAGGACGGCCTCGACATTCCGTTGATGAACGCACTGGAAGCGAATTTCTACGAGGTGCACCCCGATCTGCAGCAGGCAACGTCTTTTCCGGTTGACGATTCCACCGCGACATGGGCAGGCACGGGCCTGCGCCCCGCGGGACAAACATGGACCAAGTCGTATTCGCCGCTGCTGAAATACGAATGGGCCCCGACCTACGAAGCGCTGTGCCGATATGCGAAGGTTACCGACGGTTCGCCCTATGACGGCGTTCTGATGGAATATGTGAACCCGCACACCGGCGGTCCCGTCATGCAGACCATCGGCGCGTCGATGCAGATGCTGCGTCCGGGCGAACGAACCAAGGCGCACCGCCAGACGGGCAGCTTCGTCTATCAATGCGCCAAGGGCAGGGGCTGGTCGATCATCAACGGCCACCGCTTCGATTGGCAGGAACGCGACATCTTCGTCGTTCCTGCATGGATGTACCACGAACATGCCAATGCCTCGGATACCGAGGACGCCTGCCTTTTTACCTTCAATGACCTTCCGGTCATGCGCTCCCTGGGTCTCTACCGCGAGGAAGCGTTTGCCGAAAACGACGGGCATCAGCCCATCCTGACCTGAACCCACGGAGTTTCCATGCGATTAGTCACTTTCCGCGCGAATGTCGAAGCACCTGCCCGTCTGGGCGCGCTTGTCGATGACCTCGTCCTCGATCTGGCTGCTTTCGGCGAAGAAAAGGGCGTTCCGATCCCCTCGTCGATGCTTGAATTCATCGATCTGGGTCCGCAGGCGGTGAAGATCGTCAGCAAGCTGATTGCCGATTGCGACGGGCTTTTCCCGCTGGGCACGACGGTTGCTGCCGGCGACGTCAAGCTGCTGGCGCCGATACCGCG
>JAPYSD010000351.1 GCA_029936705.1 Croceicoccus sp.
GGTGACTTCCGACCCCTCTCGGCGGATGGCGTTGAGGCCTGCGCGGCGCACCACGTCCTCAAGGTCCGCGCCGGTGAAGCGTTCCGTCTTGGCGGCGATGGCGGACAGGTCCACGTCGCTGGCCAGCGGCATCTTCGACGTATGGATTTTCAGGATGTGCAGCCGGCCCGGTTCGTCGGGCGCGCCGACATAGACCAGCTCGTCGAAACGGCCGGGGCGCAGTAGCGCGGGATCGACCAGCGTGGGCCGGTTGGTCGCGCCGATCACCACGGTCGATTGCAGCTCCTCCAGCCCGTCCATTTCGGCCAGGATGGTGTTGACCACGCGTGCCGTCACCTGCGGCTCGCCCGCGCCGCTACCGCGCGCGGGGACAAGCGAATCGATCTCGTCGATGAAGACCACGCAGGGGGCGACCTGCCGCGCGCGGGCGAACAGGCGCGAGATCTGCTGCTCGCTCTCACCATACCACTTGGACAGCAGGTCAGACGATTTCATCGAGATGAAGTTCGCCTCCGCTTCCTTGGCGACCGCCTTGGCCAGCAGCGTCTTGCCGGTTCCGGGCGGGCCATAGAGCAGGAAGCCCTTGGCCGGACGAATGCCCATCCGCTTGAACGCCTCGGGGTTCTTGAGCGGCAGTTCCACGCCTTCGCGCAGCATTTCCACCGCCTGGTCGAGGCCGCCCAGGTCGTCCCAGCCGACGGTCGGCGCCTGGACCATCACCTCGCGCATGGCGGAAGGCTGGATGCCCTTCAGCGCGTCCATGAAGTCCTTGCGCGTCACGCACAGGTCGTCGAGCACCTCGGGCGGGATCGTGCGCGCGTCGAGGTCGAGCTTGGGCATGATCTTGCGCACCGCCTCGATCGCGGCCTCGCGGCAGAGCGCGGCGAGGTCGGCGCCCACGAAGCCGTGGGTGGTGCTGGCCAGTTCGCGCAGTTCCACGTCCTCGCCCAGCGGCATGCCGCGGGTGTGGATGGCCAGGATCTCCTTGCGGCCCTTCTCGTCGGGAACGCCGACGATGATCTCGCGGTCGAACCGGCCGGGACGGCGCAGGGCCTCGTCGATCGCGTCGGGGCGGTTGGTGGCCGCGATCACGATCAGATTGGCGCGCGAATGCAGCCCGTCCATCAGCGTCAAAAGCTGCGCGACGAGGCGCTTCTCCGCCTCGCCCTGCACGTTCTGGCGCTTGGGCGCGATCGAATCGATCTCGTCGATGAAGACGATGGCGGGGGAGGCCTTCTCGGCTTCCTCGAACACCTCGCGCAGGCGCTTTTCCGATTCGCCATAGGCGCTGCCCATGATCTCGGGCCCGTTGATCAGGAAGAAATTGGCATCCGATTCGTTGGCGACCGCCTGCGCCAGCCGCGTCTTGCCGGTTCCCGGCGGGCCGTGCAGCAGCACGCCCTTGGGCGGATCGACGCCCAGGCGCGTGAACAGTTCGGGATAGCGCAGCGGCAGTTCGACCATCTCGCGCAATTGCTTGATCGTCTCTTCCATGCCGCCGACGTCGTCGTAATTGACGCTGGCGCGCGCGTCGCGCGGTTCCTCGAACTCGGCCTTCAGCTCGACCTCGGTATTCTCGTCGATGTGGACGATGCCCTTGGGGCTGGTCGACACCACCGACAGGCGAATCTGCGTCAGCGCGAAGGCGGGGGCGTTGAACATGCGCGCAACCTCGGGCGGCATGTCCTGCACGCGCTGCTGGCCGCGGGTGGCGACCAGGTCGCCCTGCGTCAGCGGACGGCCGAAGAAATTGCGCTTCAGCGCCTGCGCCGGGCCCTGCAGCCGCATCTCGCGCTGGGCGGGGGCGAAGACGACGCGGGTGGCGGGGCGCGATTCGGCCTTGCGCACTACGACATGCTCGCCCGAGCCGACCTCGGCATTGCCGCGTTCAAGCCCGTCGAGCCGGATCACGTCCAGCCCCTCGTCCTCGGTATAGGGGAGCAGCGCGCGGGCGGGGGTCAGGCGCTTGCCTTCCACCTCGATGATGTCGCCTTCGGTGATGCCGATGGTCGCCATCGCCTCGCGCGGGATGCGGGCGATGCCGTGGCCCGATTCTTCCTGCCGGGCCGCCGCCACCTGCAATTTCACCTCGCGTGCATTCACCGCCGCATCCGCATCCGCCATCGAAGATTTCCTGTTTCCAGCCGTTCGGTCTTGTCATTCGGTCCGCGGCGCCGGGCGCCGGGAAAGGCCGAGATGGGGACTGGATGCCCGGGTTGCAAAGGGTTGCGGCGCGAAAGAATCCCGGCCTGCCGAACGGGACGCGTGCGGGTCTGGGGTGCGGCGGAGGCAGGGCGAAAAAAAAGGCCCGGTCGTTGCCGACCGGGCCTGAAAGTTTTGGGAGAGGATGCCTATAAGGCCCCTCCGAAGTAGGTCAGGCGCGGGTATTGCGCAAATGCGAAAAGAGCGAAGTCAGTTGCATGCCATGCAACTCACGCGGAAATGCGCGGTTTTGCGTGTTCGAAACCGCTGCAGGATACGAATGGTGATTCGCCTTCCGGGTTGTCGACCCGCCGATGCTGCGCTGCAACATCAGCTTTCCGCCGGGCGGGCGCAGCCGCGAAAGGTCTGATCGCCCAGCACCAGCTGCGCGGTGAAGGGATAGACGCGGTCGCTCATCCCGTCCGAACACTGGCCGACCGCAAGGGTCAGGGTCAGGGCATCCTCCCCCAGCGTGCCGGTGACGCGGCGGGTCTTCGCCTCGGCAGTCTCGTCCTCCACCTCGACCTGCGTGCCGTCGATATTCTCGGGCGTGGAATAGCGCAGCGTGCGTGTCGTGCCCGATCCGGTCGAGGTCAGCGCCCAGAACGGTTCGGTCCCCAGCGCCTTGAACTCGGCGGGGATGACCGATTCGGATGTGCCTTCTCGCTCCGGCATGTCGGCCGGCGGCTCGGCCTGTTCGCTGGCGGGCTGCGCGCAGGCGACCAGTAGTGCAAGCGGCGCCAGCAGGGCAAGCGGTGCCAGCAGGGCCGGGCGGGTGCGGGGGGCTTTCGCAATCATGGCCATTGTTCTAGCAGCGCCCCACGCGGCGGGCGAGCAGGCATTCGGGCGAGTGGCGCACGGGGCCGGCCCCCGCGACAGACAGAGGTCAAGGAATGGCGACAGGCTGGCGGATGCCGCCCGAATGGGCAAAGCAGGATTGGCTGTGGATCGGGTTCCCGCACGACCCGGTCGAATGGCCCGAGGCGCTGCCCCGCGCGCAGGAGCAGATCGCCGCGTTCGCCAATGCCGTGGCCGAAAGCGGGCAGGACGTGCGCCTGCTGGTCCGCGACGCCGCGAACGAGGCGCGTGCTCGGCAGCTGACCACCGCCGCGGTCAGGCTGGAGCGGCGTACCTATGGCGACGTGTGGCTGCGCGATACCGGTCCGCTGGTCACCCGCGACGGTTCGGGCGGGCGGCGCGCGATGCGTTTCGGCTTCAACGGTTGGGGCGGCAAGTTCGAGATGGCGGGCGACCAGACCATCGGCGCCGAGATCGCGCAAGATGCCGGGCTGGAGGTCGAGACCGCCGACTGGATCCTGGAGGGCGGGGCGATCGACAGCGACGGCACCGGGACCGTCGTCACGACCGAGCAGTGCCTGCTGAATCCCAATCGCAATCCCGCGCTCTCGCGCGAGGACATCGAAGGGCGGCTGATGCGTGACCTGGGCTTTACCCGGGTGGTCTGGCTGGGCGAGGGGCTGCTGAACGATCATACCGACGGGCATGTCGACAATCTGGCGCGCTTCGTGGGGCCGGGGCGGATCGCCATTCCGCACGCCAGCACGCCCGACGACCCCAATCGCGCGATCTATGACGATGCGCGCGCCCGGGCAGGGGATGCCGGGCTGGAGGTGGTGGAAATGCCATCGCCGGGCCTGGTCAGCGCGGGCGATTTTGCCGAGCCTGCCAGCTACATGAACTTTACCGTCACGACCCACCTGGTCGCGGTGCCGGTGTTCGGCAGCGTGCATGACGAGGAAGCGGTGGACGCGGTGAAGGCGATGTTCCCCGGGCGGCAGGTGGTCGGCCTGCCTGCCGATGCGGTGCTGGCGGGCGGGGGCGGTTTCCACTGCGCCAGCCAGCAGATGCCCGCGGAGCAGGACTGACCGGCTGCCCTAAGCCGCTAGTCGATCTGCGGCGCGTTCAGCCAGGGGTTCTGCTTCGCCATCAGGTTCAGCCACGCCTTGGGCTTGCGCATCAATTTTTTGGGATAGGTCACGGTCAGGCCCACGATCTTCGCGATCGCGCCCACGAAATGGATGCAGTTGCGGTTTTCAAGGTCATAGCCCTTGCCGGGCATGTCGCGCCACGCGTCGACCTCCGCGCGGATGCGCCAATAGGTCTTGTCGGGCACCGTCACGCTGAAATGGCGGTTGGTTGATCCGATATATTTCGGCTCTTCGGCCAGGATCGCGTGTTCGACCGGGCCGGACAGGATCGCGGGCGTCACGCGTTTGGCGGTAAAGCCGTAGTTCTCGTCGATCTGCTGTCC
>JAPYSD010000352.1:0-2839 GCA_029936705.1 Croceicoccus sp.
GATATGTGTCGAGGCTGCGGCCTGGGGCCACTCGCTGGACGATGCGCTGGAGGATGACCTGGCGGCGCTGGTGGTGCGAGTCGATTCGCCCGGCGGGTCGGTCACCGCGTCGGAGCGTATCCGGCAGGCGATCCTGCGGCACAAGGCGCGCGGCATCCCGGTCGTGGTGTCGATGGCCAATGTCGCGGCCAGCGGCGGATATTACGTGTCGACACCGGGCGACGTGATCTTTGCCGATCCGTCGACCATCACCGGCTCCATCGGGGTGTTCCTGGCCGTCCCCAGCGCCGAGAACGCGCTGCCTGAGTGGGGCGTGACCACCGATTCGATCCGGACCAGCCCGCTTGCGGGACAGCCGGACCTGCTGGGCGGCTTCACGCCCGAGATGGACGCGATTCTGCAATCGCAGGTCGAGCATAGTTACGACCTGTTCCTGGGATTGGTGTCCGACAGCCGCGACATCAGCCGGGCGCGTCTGCGCAGCGCGATTGCCGAGGGGCGAACCTGGGCCGGCGGACCGGCGCGGCAGGTGGGGCTGGTCGACCGGTTCGGCAACATGGACGACGCGCTGGCCGAGGCTGCGCGGCGCGCCAAGCTTGGCGCGGGCGACTGGCACGCCCTTTATCTCGAGGATGAGCCCGATGCGTTGACGGCTTTCTTCCGGTCGATGACGGCTCCGGAAGAAACGACGGAACAGGGCGACATGGTGTCGCTGATGATGGCGCGGCGCGACCTGGCCGCGGGCCGCTCGCTGGCGGAACTGACGGAATTGCTTGGCCAGCCGCGCATCCAGGCGCGCTGTGTCGCATGTCCGCCCACGCTGACCGGCGCGAAGCAGGATTTGGAGCCTGCCGTGTGGCGGGGCGTGCTGACGCGGTTGGGGCTGTAGTTCCCGCCGCGCTGGCCCGTCAGTCCGGCGGCATTGGCGTCTCGGGCAACACCGGGTCGGGATTGTCGTAATCGGGCGACGGCGTCTCGAACTCGTCGGGCCGTTCGGGTTCGCCGGGCGCTTCGCTGGGCGATGGCGTGACCGGCGTTTCGGGCGGGGCCGCGGGTTCGATCGTGTCGGGCGAGGGGATGTTGGGTTGCGTAGCCATGCGGGTGAAACGCGCGGTCCGCGCGATTGATCCATCGCCGGCCTTGGGCCGAGCGGCGCCCGATCCGCCAACGCGCTTGCTCTTTTGCCGCCTGTCCGATAGAGGCCCGCGAGCCTGAAAATCCTGTCCGCTGGTCGGCACAGGGCAACGCGGGCGTGGCGGAACTGGTAGACGCGCCAGATTTAGGTTCTGGTATCGCAAGATGTGGGGGTTCGAGTCCCTTCGCCCGCACCAGGCACGCCACGCATTGATCGCGGCCCTTTGCAGTCCGTGCGGCTCCCAGAGAACGCAACACAGCGACGCCTGAAAGAGACATCATGCAGATTTCCGAAACCAAGAACGACGGGCTTGCCCGCGCATATACCGTCAAGATCCCCGCCGGCGAGATTGCCGACAAGGTCAGCGCCGAGATCAAGAAGATCGCCCCGCAGGTCCGCATGCCCGGCTTTCGCCCCGGCAAGGTGCCCGCCAACCTGGTCAGGAAGATGCATGGCGAGGCGATCCACGCCGACGTGCTGAACAAGACCGTCCGCGAAAGCGTCGACAAGGTGATGGCCGAGCACAAGCTGCGCCCCGCGATGCAGCCCGCCGTGTCGCTGGGTGAGGATTACGAGGAAGGCAAGGACGCCGAAGTCGCGATCGAGCTGGAAATCCTGCCCGCGATCGACACGCCGAACACCGATGGCCTGAAGCTGGAGCGCCTGGTCGTTCCCGTCAGCGACGAGGCCGTGGACGAGGCGGTTGCCAAGTTCGCCGAGGGCCAGAAGAGCTTTGTCGATGCCAAGAAGACCCACAAGGCGGGTGAAGGCGACCAGCTGATCATCGATTTCGTCGGCAAGCTCGACGGCGAGGAATTCGAAGGCGGCAAGGCCGAGGACGCTCCGCTGGAAATCGGCGCGGGCCGCTTCATCCCCGGGTTCGAGGAGCAGCTGACCGGCGCGAAGACGGGCGAGGAAAAGACCATCACGGTCACCTTCCCCGAGGATTATCCCGCCAAGCACCTCGCCGGCAAGGAAGCCCAGTTCGACATCACCGTGAAGGCGGTGAAGGTCCCGGGCGAGACCAAGATCGACGACGAGTTCGCCAAGTCGCTGGGCCTCGAGGGTCTCGACAAGCTGAAGGAACTGCTCAAGGCGCAGCTGGAGCAGGAAACGGCGGGCCTGACGCGTACGCAGATGAAGCGCCAGCTGCTCGACGCGCTGGCGGCGGGCCATGACTTCCCGGTCCCCGGCCAGATGGTCGATGCCGAGTTCGAGCAGATCTGGCAGCAGCTTCAGCACGAAGCGAGCCACGAGGAAGACCCCGAAGCCGCGATGAAGGAAATCGAGGCCGAGAAGGACGACTATCGCAAGATCGCCGAGCGCCGCGTGCGCCTGGGCCTGCTGCTGTCGGAAATCGGCCAGGCCAACGGTGTCGAGGTCAGCAGCCAGGAAATGCAGATGCTGGTCCAGCAGGCGGCGCAGCAGTACCGCGCCGAGGATCGTCAGCGCTTCATGGAATATGTCCGCTCCGAGCCGATGGCCGCCGCCCAGCTGCGCGCCCCGCTGTACGAGGACAAGGTCGTCGACTTCCTGTTCGACAAGGCCGAGGTGACCGAGCGTGAGGTGACCCGCGAGGAACTGCAGGCCGCGATCGAGGCCGAGGAAGGCGCGGAAGCCGAAGCGAAGCCCGCCAAGAAGGCCGCGGCCAAGAAGCCCGCTGCCAAGAAGAAGGCGGACGAAGCCGAGGACAAGCCCGCCGAG
>JAPYSD010000352.1:2939-4471 GCA_029936705.1 Croceicoccus sp.
CAAGAAGCCCGCTGCCAAGAAGAAGGCGGACGAAGCCGAGGACAAGCCCGCCGAGAAGCCCGCGGCCAAGAAGGCTCCGGCTAAGAAGGCCCCCGCGAAGAAGGCCGACGACGCCGAGGCCGAGGCGAAGCCCGCCGCCAAGAAGGCACCGGCGAAGAAGCCTGCTGCCAAAAAGGCCGAGGGCGAAGACGACGCCAAGCCCGCCGCGAAGAAGGCGCCTGCCAAGAAGCCTGCGGCCAAGAAGGCCCCTGCCAAGAAGGCCGACGCCGAGTAATCGGCTTTACAGCCAGACGAAAACGGAAGGGCCGCGGGCGCAAGCCTTGCGGCCCTTCTGCTTTGCTAGAACGCGATTTCGGCAAGCTGTGCGCTGCGGACGCGTTCATAGGCGGCGCCCGCTTCCAGCACGGCCCGGTCCTGCCAGCGGTCGCCAAGGATGGACAGCCCGACAGGCAGGCCCTGCACGTGGCCCATCGGTACCGTCAGGTGCGGCGTTCCCGCGATGGCCGCCAGGTTGCCGATACCGATCCCGCCTGCGAAATTATCGCCCAGGATCGTATCGGTCAGCCACGCCGGACCGGTCGTCGGCGCGATGACGAATGCCACGTCGTGGTCCGCCAGGATTGTCGCCAGACCCTCGTCATAGGCGAGGCGCAGCGATGTCACACGCGCATCGGCAAGCGCGGCATCGTCGGTCATGGTCTCTGCCATGTCGAAGATCGACTGGTCGAACAGCGCCATCTCGGCGTCCGCATGCGCCTTGTTGAATTCGATCACCTCGGCAAGGCTGCGGACCGGGATATCGGCGGGTGAGCTTTGCAGATAGGCGTTCAGGTCGCTGCGCAGTTCGTGCAGCAGCACCGTGAACTCGGCCTCGCCCAGCGCGCCGGGTTCGTCATAGTCGATGTCGACCAGCACGGCGCCTGCCGCCTTCAGATCGCTCAGCGCCTGCTCGAACAGGGCGGAAACGTCGGGGTTGTTGCCGATTTGCTTGCGCATCACCCCGATCCGCACGCCAGACAGGCTTGCCCCGCCAAGGTCGTCGGCCAGTCCCGCCAGGTGGGCATCGGCCTCTGCCGTGGCGGGATCCGCAGGATCGCTTCCGGCAATCGCTGCCAGCAGGCGCGCCGCGTCGCCGACCGAGCGGGCCATCGGCCCCGCCGTGTCCTGCGAATGGCTGATCGGGACGACATGGGTGCGGCTGACCATGCCGACGGTTGGCTTGAAGCCCACCACGCCGTTGATGCTGGCCGGGCAGGTGATCGAACCGTCGGTCTCGGTGCCGATCGCCGCCCAAGCAAGCGAAGCCGCCACCGCCGCTCCGCTGCCCGACGACGATCCGCAGGCATTGCGGCCCGAAAGGTGCGGATTGCGGGTCATCCCGCCGACCGCGCTCCATCCGCTGATCGAGCGGAACGAGCGGATGTTGGCCCATTCGGACAGGTTGGTCTTGCCCAGCACCACGCCGCCGGACTCGCGCAGCCGGGCGACCAGCGGCGCGTCGCGGCCCGTCGCATTGGCGGCCAGGGCCAGGC